>JAAXHY010000503.1 GCA_012270665.1 Dehalococcoidia bacterium | reverse complement strand
GGCTTCTGGCAGGAGACGTGCTTGCCCGCGTCGAGGCCGGAAATTATCTGCTCGGGATGCAGCGGCGTGGGGGTGAGAAGCTCGACCGCGTCCACGTCGGAATCGTTGAGAACGTCCGCGTAGTCAGTATGGATGCGCGGACTTATGCCCCACTCTCTGGCGCGGCCCTCCGCTCTCTCACGCGCGGGGTCGCACAGCGCGACCACCTCGCAGTTCTCATGCGCCAAATAGCCCGGCGCGTTGAGTTGTGATATTGTGCCGCACCCGACGATAGCCAGCCGAACCTTGTCCATTGTTCAGACCTCTGTACTGAAGATGGGGCAAGGATACCATTGGAAGCGGGCAAGTCAAAAACTGTTGACAAATTATCACGGCGTAATCTATATTGCATCAAGGCTGGGAGGACCACTGGTACCCGGTCCGTTGAGATAAATGTCTCGCTCGGCCACTTTACAACACCTCATGTGGGTTAGTGTAACCCAACGTATGTACCTACTATATCTGGACGAATCAGGAACTCAGTCAAGCGCCCGCCATTTCGTATTGGCGGGCGTTTCTGTCTATGAGACCAATATCTACTGGGCGGCAGACCAGTTGGACCGCATCCAGGCTGATTATTTTCCCGAGGTCAAGGAGAGCTTACTATTTCATGCGACATCTCTCCGCGGAAGGCGCAGCGATACTATCCCTCCGCCTTTTGACGAATTGGATAGAGATTCCCGAGTCGAAATCCTAAACCGCCTCTACGAAGTGGCGTTGAACATACGTGGGACTTTCTTCGCCGTAGTTGTCGAGAAAGCGTACCTGGATGAAGGTGAAGACCCTTACGAAAGGGCTTTGGAAGATATATTGTCGAGATTCGATCAGTTTCTAAACCGGAGGTATAGAGAACGCGGGGACCGCGTCAAGGGATTGATCGTTATAGCTGATTCCAGCTATCGAGAGCGTTTGGAGGTAGTTGCGCGGCAATTGGCATTAGAAGGAACGAGGTGGCATGAACTCAGGGACATCGTTGACATACCGTTCTTCACTCTGTCCAAGAATAGCAGGATGCTTCAGATAGCGGATCTAATCGCCAATACTGTGTATGGGAGATATGAATCAGGACACGCTTCGCAGTTTGACAGGATGCTGCCTAAATTCGATCAGGACGACAACAATCTCATGCACGGCCTCGTACATCTCTCTAACTCACGGAATCAGTGTTATCTCCCCTGCTGTTTGACCCGTCGCGCTGGCGCAACAAACTAGAAGCATTGTCACTCAATAGACAAGTAACCCTCGACCCGCCGAACTACCGAGGCCCGATAAACCCAGAGGGTATAAGACGGCTACAATTAGGGGGGAGAGTATGGTCTATAATTTCAACGGCATTCAGAGTACACCGACATCCAGGGAGGGATCTTCCTCGGATGGACAGAGCGGCAGAGGGGAACAGATCTTTAGGTTCAGAGAGCTACTATAGTTCAGTTACAGGAAAGCGAGACGCCATTCAGTGAGCAATATAGCCAGCATCAGGGCAAGAGAGGTCCTCGACTCCAGGGGCAACCCGACCGTCGAGGTGGACGTAAGCCTGGAAGACGACTCGTGGGGCAGCGCGCTTGTACCGTCCGGCGCTTCCACCGGCGCGAACGAGGCCGTCGAACTGCGTGACGGAGACCCCGGGCGATACAGGGGGCGCGGTGTCCTGAATGCGGTACAGAACGTTCACACCCTGATAGTCCCGGAACTCACGGGACGACCCGCCGGAGACCAGGGAGAAATTGACCGCGCGCTCATAGAGCTGGACGGGACGGACAACAAGGGCAAACTCGGCGCGAACGCCATCCTCGGCGTGTCTCTCGCGGTCGCCCATGCCGCCGCGATGAGTGAGCGCAAACCGCTCTACACCCGCTTCAACAGCGGCGAAGCGTTCACGCTGCCCGTTCCGATGTTCAACGTCATCAACGGCGGCCGGCACGCCGAAAATTCCACCGACTTCCAGGAGTTCATGGTAGTACCCGCCGGCTTCGACTCGTTTGGGCGCGCCCTCCAGGCCGGAGTGGAGATATACCACTCCCTGATGGACTCGCTGAGGGAGCGCTCCCTCAGCGTCCATGTCGGCGACGAAGGCGGGTTCGCGCCATCGCTGTCCTCCAACCGGATGGCGGTTGACCTGCTGGTGGAGGCGATAGAGAAGGCGGGATACAAGCCGGGTGAGGAGTGCTTCATCGCGCTGGACGTGGCGGCGTCCGAACTCAGCGGCGGACCGGGCACTTATTCGCTGCCGAGAGAGAACGTGTCGCTGAACGCCGACAGGCTAGTGGACATATACGAAGACTGGCTGAAAGACTACCCGATAGTGTCCATAGAAGACGGGCTGGCCGAGGACGCCTGGGACTCGTGGGACGCGATGCGCCGGAGGATCGGGCCGAGCGTTCAGTTGGTCGGGGACGATATATACACCACGAATCCGCGCCTCATCGAACAGGGCATCCAGCGGGGTTCATCCAACGCCGTCCTGGTCAAGCTGAACCAGATTGGGACGGTCAGCGAGACTCTGGACGCGATAAGCATGACCCGGGATGCTGGCTGGGGTGTCGTCATAAGCCACCGCTCAGGCGAGACGGAGGACTCGTCAATAGCGGACCTCGCCGTCGGGACGGCCGCAGGACAGATAAAGGCGGGGGCGCCGGCCAGGGGAGAGCGGACCGCGAAGTACAACCGGCTCCTGCGCATCGAGGAGGAACTGGGAAGTTCCTCTCGTTACGCGGGCGCGGAAGTTTATGAGAAGTTTCTCGCTGAGAGCGGATGATTGCTGCCCGGACGCCCTCCCCGGAGGGCTGCCTTTCGAGACATACAGCGATGGACAGGCTGAAGAGGCGGTCGAAATGGCGCCAGAAATAGTGACATCATCGCGCGCATATCTGGGATAATAGAGTCAGAGGGTTAACGTATGCACATGGACAGCCGGGGTACACTCGGCAAAGACAGGGGATACTGAAATGTCCACACGCATAGGAATCAACGGCTTCGGACGCATGGGCAAGCAGACACTCCGCGCCGCCCTGGAACGCTACCCGGACAAGCTGGAGGTCGTCGCGGTGAACAGTCGTCGCGGTCGCCCCGAAGACATCGCCCACCTGTTCAAGTACGACTCCACATACGGCAGGTATCCGGGCGAGGTCAGGCCGACCAACGACGGCGTCAGCATAGACGGCGCTGATGTACTCGTTCTGAACGAAAGCGACCCGTCCAACCTGCCCTGGGGAGAGATAGGCGTCGAGATAGTCATCGAGTCCACCGGCGCGTTCAACGACGCTGGCAAGGCGAGCGGGCATCTCGAGAGTGGGGCCAGGAAGGTCATCATCACCGCGCCCGCCAAGGGCGACGCGCTCACCGTCGTGCTCGGAGTCAACGAGGATGATTACGATCCGGGGCGTCACAACGTCATCAGCAACTC
>JAAXHY010000494.1 GCA_012270665.1 Dehalococcoidia bacterium | reverse complement strand
CTCGTCCACAGACCGAATGAAACGGTCGGCGTAGGCGTAAGCGGGGTGACTCTCGTCGCCCGCGGAGATCCTTCTGGCCATGAATCTGAGCCGCTCCCAAGAAAAGCCGCCGGACATCACGCGCGCGACCCATTTCTTCCATTGTTCGAGGTCTTCCTGGGGCAGGAATTCGATGTGGACATTGGCAGGGTCGGCCTCTACGCCTTCCACGGAGCACTTTACTTCGTCCCATACCGTCCTATCGAAGTCCAATTGGAGCGCGCGATCCCAGACCTTGGCCATGGCGTCGGCCTCGAAGGAGCCCGGTTTGCCAAAATAGGGCCTGAACATCTTCACTATGTACGACTCATCGGCCATGAGATGGGCTATGTACCCGGCTATGAAAGCCCTCATGGGACCGTCGTGCTCCGCCGCGTCCATCAACTCAGGGTGAGCGGCGAACATGGCGTCGACGCCGGCGCCAATCGTCTCAAAGTCGAGTTCGACGAAGTGGTACTCGGAACGAGCGCGTTTTGTCAGCGCGCGAATATCGGGGGACGTCGAGCCGAGGTAAAAGTAACCGAGATTGGAGTCCAGATCATTATGGCGCATTCTGTCTGCGGCGGAAATCGCAAGCTGTATATGTGTGGGGAGATTGGGCATGAATGACTTGCTCGACTCCTACATAAGACGAGCGTAGGACTTACATTCGGACTGGAACAGATAGTGTGGTTTGGATACTCGAACGCTGCTGCCGCCTATCTCCCGGAGTCGGGCGACAGCGGGGAGCAGTCGCTTCTCCTCAACCATTACCGTCACAGCGAACCATCGCTCTCCTTCGGGACTGAAGACGGTTGAAATCGTGGGTCCTCTCAGGCCGGATGTGTCGGGGCGCTTCATGACGTATTCGGCGACTTCAGCGTCGGTCTCGCCCCTCATGTTGGCGGTCACCTCGAAATAGCCGCCAGCGTAAAGGTGCGCTTCCATCATTTCAAGGAGCGACCGGGCCGTCTTGAGGATCTCGCCATCTTCATCTTTACTCATCTTGCGTGAGACTACACAAGCCTCGGAGCGCATGACGGTTCCGCCATCTACCTCCTTCAGCCTGTTTTCCCTGATTGTAGTCCCGCTTTCAGTTATGTCTCCAATTATGTCGGCAAACCCCATGGCCGGAGCAACTTCAAGCGTCCCGTCGGAGCGTATCACGCTGAAGTAGTTTACGCCATTCGCGAGAAGGTGACGTTCAATCAGACGAGGATACTTGGTGGCGACCCTCAGGTCCTGGCCCCTGTTTCGAAACTCCACGGAAATGTCAGCGAGATCAGACATAGAGGTCACGTCGACCCAGGAGTCAGGAACGGCGATTACCAGGCTACTTCTGCCGAATCCCAATTTTTCCAGGACGATTCTGGTGTCGCCGTCCTCGCGTCTATTTTCGAGAAATTGGTCTTTTCCAACTATTGCAATGTCAACGCTTTCTTCATCAACTTTGCTGGGAATATCGGAACTGCGCTGAAACATTACCGTGGCATCCGGCAAGGAAGGAATAGCCGCTATGTATCGCCTGTCGTTGGGTCTAGAGACGGCCAAACCACACGAGCGCATGAACGACATCGTCGGGCGCTGGAGCGCTCCACTGCTAGGAAGAGCGAGGCGCAGAGTGGAATTCGTCATGAAGTTTTTTGCGCTCCTGGTAGATGTTCCTCACGACCTCATCTACGTAGAGGGCAAAACCGCAGGCAGGTACGTTACTGCCGCCGAAAGCCCTGACAAGGTCATCATATCTGCCGCCGCCGCCAATGGGATAGTCGTCCAGATCCTGCCCGGCCAAGAATTCGAAGACGATCCCGGTGTAATAGGTCATCCCCCGAACGAAAGAGAGGTCAAGGTGGACGGTAGAGTGCCCTACTCCTTCAGAGCGCAGTTCTATAAGCGTTTCGACCAGTTCTAGAAGACTGACGAGTGAAGCGCGGTTGGATCTCAGAAGAGCTTCGGCGTCTTTCAGTACCTCCCACAGATTTCCCTTGAGGGACACGAGCCGCGCCACGTTCTCAACAGCGGCATTGAATTCGTCCATCGAGCAGGCGCGTTTCATCCGGCTCGACAGACGGGCGAGAATCTGACTCGCGCTGCGGCGTCCGGTGGGCGCTGAGATAGAACGACGTATCACATCCAGTTCAGGCATGGCTTTATCGAGACCTTCGGTAACCGGGGTGGGCTTGTGTTCCGGCATTACCAAGTCGGCGGCGACGGCGCTTTCCAGCAGTCGTTGTTTGCGGCCCGAGTCGCATCCAATCTTATCCAGATTAGAGACGATGAACATTTCCACCTGTTCAGAGAGTCCCTGGGACCGTACAAGGTCGTGAATAATGCCGATGTGCCCAAGCCTCAGAGTGAACTCTGAAACGCCGGCGGCGCGCAGGCACTTCACGGCTGCCGTGAGTATCTCGATATCACCGCTGCTGTCCGGGACGCCAATGAGTTCCGCTCCGACTTGCTGAAACTGCCTGAACCTTCCCCTCAGACCGCCGGAGTATCTGAATACCGGACCTGAGTACTGGAATCGTTCGGCGTCGGTGGCGCCAGTCGCGTTCTCTATGTACCACCTGATAATGGATGGCGTAAACTCCGGCCTGAGACTGACGCTCATACCACCCGGGTCCTGAAAAGAGTAGAGACTGCTGGAGACTTCACCTCCCGATTTTCTGACGAAGAGATCGGTGGGTTCGATAACGGGAGTATCCAGTCGCTGAAATCCGGCGAGGGCGAGGGCTTCCATCATGCGTCGGGAGGCGTCGAAGTTTGCTTCGGCCTCGGACGGAGCGAGGTCGCGCATGTGGTTCAGTCTAGATATAAGATGTGTCCGCAAGTTCGGCCGCCTCTCACTCCGTAAATTCTACATTACACTCTCGATGACGTTCAATCGGGAAGAAGCAGTAACCTCGTTTCATACATTGACGGTGTGCGAGGACTGTAACATAATTCTGGCTACTCGTTCCTAATGAATTGCCTACCAAATCGAATCGAGGGGAATCTCTGTCTTGACTTTCAGTGACAGGGCGCCGCAGGTTGCCGTAGTCGTGGACAGCGCGGCGTCGGTTCCTGACGAATTCAGAGCCAGCGCGCTGACGTACATCGCTCCAATGCGGCTGCATGTTGGCGACGCGACTTACAGAGACGGAGTGGATATCTCGTCCGCCGACTTCTACCAGAGGCAGAGGGAAAACGCGCGCCAGATCAGGACTTCAGCGCCAACGCCAGCCGACTTTCTGGACGCTTATAGAGCCGCTGCGGAAGTGGCCGAATCCGCACTGACTATCCTGGTATCCAGCGCGTTCAGCGCGGCAGGCAGGTCCGCGGAACTGGCACGTCAGAAATTCAGCGAAACGTATCCCGAATTCCAGATTCGCATCCTTGATTCTCAGAGCGCGGCGGGCGGGCAAGGCTTAGTGGCATGGGAGGCGTCGAAGACGTCCCTAGCGGGCTGTGGATTGGATCAGACTGAAGCGCGCGCGCTTGAAATTCGGAGGCGAGTCCGGCTGATTGCCTATGTAGATACTCTCTACTATCTCTGGAGGGGTGGACGGGTGGCGGGCATCGCTCATTTGGGAACCTCGCTGCTGAAGCTCAAGCCGATATTCGAGCTTAGGCAGTCGCAGGTCCTAACCCTTGCCAAGCCGAGGACAGCTTCTCGCGCGGGGGAAAAGATGATCGAACTGATGGCGGACCGAGTCGGCAACTCGACGGTTCATGCGATCATCATGCACGTATTGGCCAAGGAACAAGCGCTGCTGCTGCGCGACGCGGTAGAAGAAAGATTCGACTGCGCGGAGTCATTTGTGACAGAGTTTACGCCGGTGATGGGGGCTCACATAGGGCCGGGGATGGTTGGAGCGGCGTTCTGGGCCGAGCAATAGACAAGGCTGTCTAGGAAAACTGGCGCGCCCGGCAGGATTCGAACCCGCGACACCTGGTTCCGAAGACCAGTGCTCTGTCCACCTGAGCTACGGGCGCTGGATTGTCAAGGCTCCGGAAGAAGCCATTGCTCCTTCTAGTTTACCAGTCCGTCGCAGAATTGGCGAAACTTCATCGAGCCAGTGTGGCGTATCATCGAATCGTCAGTGAATTCCACGTCGCCCAAGTCTTCGAGGAGTTCGACGTGAGCGACGATCTCGGACAAGGCCATGAACAGGTTGCCACCAATCAGCTTGCGACGCTCGAAAATACCCCTAGTCATATCTTCCAGTCCGGTAGGACGGTCATCAATGCGTTGTACAATCTGGGCAAGACGCCGGTCATGGTGATTTATTACCTCGGCGGCTCGCCGGACCGAAACGAAGTTGAACCTTCCGCGATTATAAAGTCTATGCGCGGGAAGGACAGCGTAGCTTTCGCCAAGATCCAGGACCGTTTTGAGCGAGGTCATATATGTCTTGAGACCATAAGACTTGGAGGCATCGCTGAATTTAGCTGGTATTTCCTGAGCGACGTGGTCCGAATAGCCCGCCCTGGTCGTGGGGTGGGGTGTGATTTCGGGCAGCACGTGATCGCCCGTGAACACGACGTTGCCTAAGGTAAGGCAGATTTCGTCCGGTGAGTGCCCAGGAGCGTATATAAATTCCACATCGCCTACCTTGTCTGCGTGATCCACCTCATGATCAACGGTCAGGCCCTTTCTCGAGTCCACATACCTTCGGTTACGAGCGGCGTATGAGGAGCTTCTTCTGTCCATGTTGCCGGAAACAACTCGATTCATCGCGGCGTGAATTGGCGAAGCGTCGCGGTTCTGCACTTCCCAGGGGTTGTAGTTTATCAGGGCGGCGTACATTTGATGGGCCCAGAGCGCTGAGTCCGATGTTTCCATGAGTTGCGCTATGGAGCCGTCGTGGTCGGAATGCCCATGGGTGACCACTACCCTATCTATGTCCCCGACCGAGTAGCCCACCACTTTCAGGCCGTCTTCGAGTTCTGAGAAAGAGCCGTGGGCGCCCGGGTCTATCAGAGTGATTCCGTCACTGTCGAAGACGTAACACCAGGTTGGACCAGTACGAGACGGCCAATCCTGCGGCACTCCGAGGGCATGGACCTCATGGCCGGACTTGGCGCTCAGGCGAAGCGCCATCCGATTGCCTTGAGGGTCACCCTCGCGCAGGACATCCACTGAAGTGAAACCAGTTGGCATCAAGAGTCACCCCTCAGAAATGAAAAAGCGGAATCCTTGAAAGATGGCGCGGGGCGAAATTTGGGGTGAGCGAGGGGATTCGAACCCCCGATCTCCAGGGCCACAACCTGGCGCCTT
>JAAXHY010000215.1 GCA_012270665.1 Dehalococcoidia bacterium | reverse complement strand
CACCCCCATCCTGACCTTCCCCCTGCGAAGGAGGAAGGGACTTTAGGATCATCGGCGCAAGCAGAGAAGGAGGCAGGCAATGGATACGGTGCATGAACAGTTGACCAACAGCAAGACAATCGCAGTGGTTGGAATATCGCTGAACCCGGAGAGGCCGAGCCACTACGTGTCCAAGTACATGCAGGAGCAGGGCTACCGGATCATCCCGGTGAATCCGCTGATCGACGAGGTGCTGGGTGAGAAGGCGTACCGGGACCTGAAGTCGGTGCCGGAGCCGATCGACATGGTGGACGTGTTCCGCCGGTCGGAGCTGGTAGGGCCGGTGGTGGACGACGCGATAGAGGCGGGGGCGCGGTACGTGTGGATGCAGGACGGCGTGGTGAACGAGGAGGCGGCGGAGAAGGCTAGGGCGGCGGGAATCAGCGTGGTGATGGACCATTGAACGCTGCGTGAGCATCGCCGCCGGTTCGGCGGCGCAGCGGGCGCGGGTTCGAGGGTCTCGATCTAACCTCGCAATGAAATCCGTTGTGGTTGACGATTGGCACGGCTTTATCAGATAATTTGTTCCAAGACTTGACTGCGAGGCGAGCTATGTCACGGGCACCTTCAAAGCTGTACTTGGACTCAGACGTGATTGCCGCAAACGGTGACTTGCCAAAAGGAGTGATAAGACGCCGCCCACGGCGTATGATCGCCTTCGGATGGTACGGTGGCAAGTTCAGCCAGCTCGATTGGCTGCTGCCGCGACTGCCTGCGGCGCATCACTATTGCGAGCCGTTCGGGGGCTCCGGCGCCGTAATGCTCAACCGAGCGCCTTCGCCGGTTGAGACGTACAACGACCTTGACGGAGAAGTCGTCAATTTTTTCCGCGTCTTGAGAGAGCAGCGCGACGAGCTCGTCGGCCAGATAGCTCTGACGCCTTTTTCGCGCGAGGAGTTCTACATCGCCATCTCGGACCAGGACGAGACAATTACGGCCTTGGAACGCGCCAGGCGGTTCTTCGTCCGCGCGCGGCAAGCGAGAACCGGGCTCGCTCAGACCGCGACCCTTGGTCGGTGGGCGAACTGCAGGAACACTAGCCGCGCCGGAATGTCGGGCGTAGTGTCGAGATGGCTGGGGAGCGTGGAGTCGCTGCCGGAGGTCGCCGAAAGGCTGATGCGAGTGCAGATAGAGAATCGCCCCGCGGCGGACGTCATCAGTCTGTACAATGACGAAGGCACGCTGTTCTACTGCGATCCCCCGTATCCTCACAGCGCAAGAGGCGACAGTCGGGCCTACGGCTACGAGATGACAGATCACGAGCACGTGGAGTTGTCCGAGTTACTCCACGGCGTTCGAGGCAAGGTGGCCTTATCGGGGTACAGTTGTGACTTGCTCGATGAACTGTACGCAGACTGGAACCTTTACCTAGCTCCTGTCAAGAAGTCCCACGCTATCAAGAAGAACCGTCAGGAAGCCCTCTGGACTAACTTCTAGACCGGCACATCCCAGAATGGCTATCGACTACGACAGCGCCAGAGATGATCTGCAAGCAGCGTTCGACGCGGCCCAGACGCGTTTGTTGTCCAAATCTGTCCCTGTGTCTCCTCCTCAGCGAATCTCCGACGCAATCAGTGTAGTCTTCGCTTCCAGGACCCAAGCGTTTCGCGAAGTCCTTCTCGGCTGCGTGCTGGCGCGTATCCAGGACAAGAGCATCGACGTAAGGCTGCCCTACGTTTCGTTCGGCCCAAGCGCCTTCAACGGCAGAACACTGGATGAGCGCGTCGTGAACCCTGTGCTCCAGGGGAAACGTATCCCTTCATCTAGAGGCCCGTTTCTTAGTGTGTTCAGGCGCAGAGTCTCATTCGTCCCAGAGACGGGAGAAGGGCTGCGGGAAAAGACAGCGTACGATGAATTCTTGGCTATCACTGACTTTGTGGAAGGCCTCGATGATGACGAACACTTGAGAGAACTGCTCGAAAACCTGACCTTCCAATTCGTTGAGTTGCGTGAGGCCGGGGATGTGCCACTGACAAGAGTGCAGCGTATAAGTCTAGAGCAACTGGTCGAGTTGACTGGTCGCCTTCTCGACACGCCAAGCGGAGGGAGGCTTCCGGTTTACACAGTGGTGGCGATGTTCCAGGCTATCAATCAGAGGTTTGAGCTTGGTTGGGACATTCAGTGGCAAGGCATAAACGTCGCGGACACCGCCTCTGGTGTCGGAGGCGACATCTCAGTGATGTCCGGAGGCTCTTCGATCTTGGTGGCGGAAGTTACCGAACGCACGGTTGACAGAAACCGGATTGTCGCGACGTTTAACTCCAAAGTCGGCCCGCATGGAATCAGCGATTACATCTACTTCGTAGGGGACAAGTCGCAACCGGAGGAAGCCGTCCAGCAAGCGCGACAATACTTCGCTCAAGGGCACGAGATTAACTTCGTTGTGGTTATCGACTGGATTGCAGCGGGGTTGGCTACGCTTGGAAGCGAAGGAAGGTCGCTTTACGCGGAAGCCCTACTCGATCTTATGGGCCAAGACGACACGCCAGTAGCGTTGAGGGCAATCTGGAACGACAACGTCAGTGCCATCATCTCGGGTTAGAGCCGGCAGGCCGCCAGCAGCGCGGCCATGTCGTCTGCGGTGGTCATGGTGGCGCACAACTCGAAAATGCGCTCGGCGGTGCCGCTGGGGGCGACGCCCTCCAGCAGCCAGGTCATCTTGGCGAGAAGCTCGTCGTCGGACATGGGCGCGTCGGGGTGGCCCTTGGGCTGGTGCACCACGGCCTCTTCGGAGCTGCCGTCGGTCAGCTCAGCCACGAGCTTCACGCCCATGATGCCGCGCTGGGCGTAGGCCTCGTCCCGGTCGGGTTCGCGCACCAGCTCGATGCGGGACGCGAGGGACTTGTACTCGGCGGTGTCCCACGGTTCGCCCTCGTACTCGCGGGCCGTCAGTTTGCCGCGTAGCAGGGC
>JAAXHY010000261.1 GCA_012270665.1 Dehalococcoidia bacterium | reverse complement strand
GTCTCGGCATAGTGGACGATTTTCTTGCCGTCGGCCGTGTCGGTTATGGATACCGGCTCGGTGTTGGAGATGGCCTCCAGTTCCTGTGGGACGACGAGGGTAATGTCGAAGGCGGCCTTGACAGCGGGCTCGTCCCAGCACGGAAACGCGCGTCGCGCGTCGGTGGCCTCGAACTGGGTCGTGGCCATCCAGCGCTGGTTGCCGTCCACATCCGTGTATGAGGAGCGGTAGAAGCCTCTGAGCTTGTCGTTCAGTTCGCCGGTGAACTCGATGGCGAGTTGGGCTGAGCCAACGGGAATCGCGTCGGCGAAGTCGAAAGACACAGTCTCCTTCTCTTCGTCGAATGAGATGGCCTCGGGGCTGTGCTCCGAGCCGTCAGGCAGCGTGAGGGTGACGGACTGGACAGCGATTTCCGCGCTGTTCATCTTGACGGAGGATGTGGCTTCGTCAATCTCGATTGCGATGGTCTCGCTTCCAGTGAATGTAAAGTCTTCCAGATTGGGTTCCAAGGTCAGGGTGTAAAGGGTGGGCCTGACGCTTGTCGGGAGTTTCCACTCGTTTGAGGATGTCATTCTTGATTCCTGTTCAGTTTTATGATGCCGTCCAGTTCGGCGCGCGCTTTTCGGAGAAGGCCCTGGGACCTTCTATGCGGTCGGCGGAGGCTATCTGCTTCTGTTGCTCGCTGTAGTTCCTGCTGAAGGCTAGGTCGTAGGGCATATCCGCGCCCTGGTAGGCCATCTGCTTGCTGGCCCTGACTGAGAGCGGGGCGCACTCCAGAATTTCGTTTGCCCAACGCTCTGCGGTGTCCATGAGGTCAGCCAGCGGGACGACTTCATTCACCAGTCCGATCCGATAGGCTTCCTGCGCCGATATTCGCCTGGCGGTCAGCATCATGCCCATGGCTATCTTGGTGGGGACGTGCCGAGGGAGACGGAAGACGCCGCCGGCCCCGGCGTAGAGACCAACCCGCGGTTCGGGCAGACCGAGCTCGGCGTGGTCGGCGGCTATGATGATGTCGCAAGCCATTGCGACTTCGAGTCCGCCTCCGAGGGCGTAGCCATTGACCGCGGCGATGATGGGCTTCCAGCACTCGAAGTTGGATGTTATGCCGCCGAACGGTGCGCGGTGCGCGCCAGCGCCGGGTTCGTCGCGTCGCTGGTCTCGCTCGGCGGTGTGGCGAAGATCGTTTCCTGCGCTGAAGGCCCTCTCTCCCGCGCCTGTTATTATGGCCACCCAAGCGTCGGGATCGTCGTCGAAGCGGGTAAAGGCGTCGTGGAGCTCGGAGTTTGCGGGTGGGTGGAGCGCGTTCAGACGCTCGGGGCGGTTGATGGTGACGTAGGTGATGCGGCCCTTCTGTTCGTAGGTCAGGAACTCGTATGACATGGCGTGTTTCCTCGTGTGATTAAGTACTCTGTCTGGACTTTCGAGAGTATAGCAGAGAGTTTCTACCAGGACTGATCCCACTTCTCGCGGAAGGCGACCTCTTCCACGGGCGCGCGACGAGTGGGGCCGTACCTGGCGCTGTCGGCGGGGAATCCGACGGGCAGCAGGGCGGCGGTCTCAACGTTCTCCGGGATGCCGAGTAGCTCCTTTATCTCGTCCTCGTAGCGCTTGTGCAGGCTGGTGAGGCAGCTTCCGAGTCCGAGTCCACGCGCTGCGAGAAGCAGGTTCTGCACGGCGGGGAATATGGAACTGCCACGCCCCATCGTGGAGGGGCCGCCGTCATGTTCGATGCAGGCCATTATGAGGACTGGTGATTCGGCCATGTGTCTTGCGAGATAATCGGCGGAGCGGCGGACGTGGGACTGGATCGAGGGCGGGTTTGGATTGTCCCTGCCGTAGGCGGCTTCCCAGCCTCTCTCATAATAGTC
The DNA here is from genome assembly GCA_012270665.1 of Dehalococcoidia bacterium. The sequence continues at coordinate 3,693 of JAAXHY010000261.1, read as the reverse complement.
GCCTATGACGTTCTTGGTCGCCTGGTCGCGTATGACTAGGAACTTCCAGCCCTGCCGGTTGCCGCCGCTTGGCGCCTTGGTGGCGGCCTCGATGAGCCTGTGTATGAGTTCGTCGGGAACGGGGTCGGGCTTGAAGTAGCGTATGGCGCGTTGGGAATAGAGCGCGTCGAAAAGTCCGATGTCTTCAGGCATGGGTTTCACCTCAGAAAGTGTTGGGATAAGTTTACGCAGTGCGGGTGCGGTGGGCAATGGGGCAGAGACCGGAAATGGTGGAACGATGTTCCGCACTCTGCTGAGGGAACGATCAAGGCACTCGAGGGGGGAGGGAAGCCCGGTAGGCCAAAGGCGGCGCTCCATCCCCGCGGCCAGTGTTCAAGCGAGTGAGTGGTTGCGGAGATGGAGCCGTTGCCAGAAAATTAGTTGTGTGTGGGTTCTAACGGCGAACTGAAGAGCGCTATGCGGTTACCTGCAATGTCGTTGAAGATTGCGAGCGAGCCGAATCCGCCGGGGATGTCCATCGGCTGCATGAGAGCAGTACCTCCCAGACTTACTGCTTTGTCGAGGTAGGTCTGGAGGTCGTCAACCCCCACCGCGACCGAAGGGGTGTTCGGCGGCATTCCTTCCACGTGCTCGAACATGCCGCCGCCGATGCCGTCCGATTCCCGCTCAATCAAGCGATAGTTGGCCTCCTCGATGAAGTTGATCTTCCAGCCGAACATCTCGGTGTAGAAGCTCTCGAGCGTCTCTACATCGCTGCCGCCAACCTCGAAGTGAACGACGGGTGGCGCGTCGCCTCTTGGTGGCATCTCGTCGCTTGCAACGGTCGGCATAGAATATAGTCCCAGGAAGTTGTCCGCGGGATCGGTGAACATTGCGATGGAGCCCACCTCGGGCGCTACTTCCATGGGCGGCATAAGGACACTTCCGCCAATGTCGGATATCTTGTCCAAAGCGGTCTGGAGGTCGTCAACCTGGATATAGAATGTGACGTAATTGGGCGGCATTCCCTCCTGCGTACCTAGTATGCCTCCTCCGATACCACCCTCATTCCACTGGACCACGCCGTAGAATCCCATTTCCTCACCTTGGGCCTCTACGTTCCAGCCAAAGAGGTCTCTGTAGTATTGCTGCAGGGCGGGGCCGCCAGGACCCGCGATTTCAAAATGGACAACCGGGTTTCCCATTTTTCCTCCTATCGTTTTAAGAAAGTATGCGCCGTGTCGCGCTGCGGACATTTAATCTAATAGGAACAATCGTTCGCGTCAAGGTTATTCCTGACCGATTTTGACGCTTTCTGCGATGCGGATGTGATTGCTGGCTGTTATAATCTCACTCTAACTCGCAGCAGGGGCAGGTGCGGCATACATGGCAATGACCAAACTACACGACGTCCGGCGGTTGGTGGACGTGCCGCATCTTGCGGCTCTCAAGCACAGGGACTACCGCTATACGTGGACTGCGAATATGTTCTCGGGCGCGGCGATGTGGACATTCATCGTCGCGGTGTCCTGGCTCATTCTCCAAAAGTCGGACAGATCGGGTGACGTAGGTATCGTTACGTTCGCATCCATGCTGCCATTTCTCTTGGTCTCTCCTATCGCGGGACTCATCGCAGACAGGCTTGATCGCCAGAGAGTGGCCCGTTTCACTTTCATTGCGAATGGTACGGTCACGGCCATGGTCACGGCGCTGGTATTCACCGATGTCCTGACACTCTGGCATCTTACCGCGCTGACGTTCTTGTCCGGCTGCATGAGGTCCACTCAGGAGCCCGCGATGGCATCGCTCATTCCAAACCAGGTGCCTCAGGAAGACCTACTCAACGCCATAACTTTGAATGCCGCGACACGGCACGGGGCGCGCTTCTTCGGTCTGCTGGTGGCGTCCCCTCTGCTGGCGATCCCGTTCATAGGCGTCTCGGGGGTGCTGGTTCTGAGTGTAGCTTGCCAGGTTATGGGAACGCTCTTCATATCGCTGACCCGAACACGGTCCACGGGCGACGCCATGGCGCAAACCGGGATAGTCCGCAGCATGGTTGATGGCCTCGTATATATATACACGAACCGGATGATAGCGATTTTCATTTTGCTGGTAGCTTTCCATTGCGCCCTCGTAATGTCCAACGACTCGATCTTGCCGGTGTTTTCCCGGAACGAACTGGGGGCGGTGGACGGGTCCATCCTGGGATACATGGTGATGGGGTTCGGCGCGGGCTCGCTGATCGGTACCGTTATCATGGCGGGCGTCAGGGATGATCGGCGCAAGGGTCAGTGGCTCTTGTGGACCGGAATCATCAGTGGTCTGACACCCATACTGCTGGCATTCAGTCCAAACTCGATGACCGCTATTCCAGTTTGCGCGGCCATGGGCGCGGCGCAGTCAACTTTCATGGCGCTGACGACCACTTATGTTCAGACGATCGCGCCAGACCGGCTGAGGGGCAGAATATCCAGCCTGTATATACTCCACGCCGGTGGGATCATGGCATTCGCAAATCTGGGGTACGGCTTTACGGCGGACGTCTTCTCATCTCCGCCTATACTATATGTCACGGCGATTCTGTTCCTGGCGTTCCTTTCGGCTTTCGGCATTAGCCTGCCGGATCTCAGGCGCGTTTACAGGACGGGTCGCGCCGTGGCGTAGCGGGTCATAGGGAGGGAGCGACTTGACGATTCGCAAGGCGGTAATGCCGGTGGCGGGATTCGGGACGAGGTTTCTGCCGGTCACGCGTGCGGTTCCGAAGAACCTGATGCCGGTGTTCGACCGTCCATCCATCCACCTGTGCGTCGAGGAAGCGGTGAGCGCGGGGATAGAAGACATCGTTTTCGTGGTGTCGGAGGGTCAGGGTGAGCCGATAACGCGGTACTTCGGCCCGCAGCCTGCGCTGGAGAAGGCTCTGGAGTCGAGGAACGACACGGCTCTGCTGGAACAGATGCGGGAGATTGAGGGGATGGCGAATGTCACCTGCGTCACTCAGACCGAGCAGAAGGGTCTGGGACACGCAGTGCTGATGGCGCGGGAATCGGTTGGGGATGAGCCTTTCGCGGTCTTTCTTCCGGACGACGTGATCTGGGCGGACAGACCGACAATCGGGGAGATGATCGAGGTTCACAGGGAGGCAGGGGGAAACGTGGTGGCGTTGGAAGAGGTGTCGGATGAGGATGTGCCGAGCAAGGGAATCGTGGAGTTGGAGCGGCTATCGGAGACGGTGTCAAGGGTTCTGGGCATGGTGGAGAAGCCGGCGCTGGAGGATGCGCCGTCGAATCTGGCAATCGTGGGCAGGTACGTTCTTACAGCGGAGATATTCGATACGCTGGAGAACACCCCGGCGGGCGCGCTGGGGGAGATACAGCTTACGGACGCGATAGCGGCGCATATAGAGTCGCCCGGCGTGTATGGATACCACTTTGGCGGGGAACACCAGGATGTTGGGATGCCTCTGGGCGCGCTGAAGGCGTCGGTGACGGAAGCGCTCAAGCGGGAGGAATTGGCGGATGATGTGCGGGGCTGGCTGGCGGGTATTGTCTGAATCAGGATTTTGAGGATTATAGGATTTTCAGGAGGCGGGCCGTTCTCAGTTAGTGGAGCGATCATTGAAAGGGGAATGTGATGGACAAGGCACTCAACGGCGTTCGGATAATTGATCTCACCCAGTTCGAGGCGGGGACTTCCTGCACGCAGATGCTGGCGTGG
>JAAXHY010000133.1 GCA_012270665.1 Dehalococcoidia bacterium | reverse complement strand
GAACTCCTCGCCCTGCTCCAGGATGTGAGGCCAGATGTCGTCGGCGTATCGGATGGCGTCGTGTAGATATATCTCGAAGCCAACCTCCGCCGAAAATCCGGTGCGCGAAATGGTGACCCTACGTCCGTTAAGGGTATCGTGGAGCAGGCCGTAGTAGGGGATGTCCTTTATGTGTGGCCCGAACATCTTCTCCAACAGCGCGGCGGACTTAGGCCCCTGTATCTGCACGGGAGACACGTCGAGCTCGTGTATGTCCACGTTGTAATTGGCGAAGGAGTTCACGCCCTGCGCCCAGAGAAGCACGTCGGAGTCGGATATGCTGAACCAGAATTCGTCATCGGCGACGCGGAGCAGCACCGGGTCGTTTATGACGCCGCCATACTGGTTGCACAGAATCACGTAGCGGGCGCGCATCGTCGGCATCAGCGAGTGTACGTCGCGGGTTATCAGCAGGTTCACGAAGTCGGCGGCGTCAGGGCCTTTGACGCAAATCTGACGCTCGACCGCCACATCCCATATGCTGACGCGCTGGGTCAGGTACCTGTACTCCTCCATCAGCCCGCCGTCCTCGGGCGCGATGTAGGCGCGCGGATGGTACAGGTGGTTGTACACGGTATAGGCGCGGCAGCCGGCGGCCTTGGACATATGCCACCAAGGCGATTTCCTGACACGAGTGGAAATCAGCATCCGCGCGTCGCTGTTGCCGCTCTGCCGGAGGTTGATCGGCAACACGCGGGGCTTGAGACCGTCAATTACCAGTGTCTGAGCCATTTGATTGCCTCCAGTTGCGAGACTTCAGTGAGCCGAGCGTTCTGTTCCGATAGTCCGTAGTTGATTCAGACATAGTCGCAATATGCGCGAAGCGCGTCGAAGTGGCTGGGAGACGTGAGGTTCTCACATAGCGTCAGATCAGGTCAGCCGATTCCAGAATCGCGGGGATGCGTGACTCCCACCCGATGGCCATGATGTGAGCGCCGTCGCACATATCGCGCACCTCGCGAATGAGCCGCGCGGTGATTTCCAGGCCGGTCGCCGCCCTGTCCTGGGCGCCCTCCATCTCTCCGATAATGTCGTCCGGCACGCTAACGCCGGGAAGTTTGTCGTTTAGGAAGCGCGCCATGCGAGCCGACTTGAGGACTATCATGCCGGCGATGACCGGAACTCCGAATCCTCGCGCCGATTCCATGAACTTCTCGAAGGCCGCGGCATCGTAAACGGCCTGGGTCTGGAAGAAGGCCGCTCCCCGCTTCGCCTTGTCCTCCATGCGCGCAAGTTCGGTGTCAGGGTCGTCGGCGCCCGGATTGGCGACGGCCCCGGGAAAGAGGGTTGGGGTTCCCTTTAGTTCATTGCCGTACATATCTGTTCCTGAGTTCATCGCGGATACGGCGTCCAGCAGTGTCTCGGCTCTTAGGTCAAAGACGCCCACGGCGTCGGGATGGTCTCCGCGTCCGGGCGGATCGCCGCTCATGCAGAGTACGTTGTTGATTCCGAGCGCGGAGGCGGCGAGCAGTTCACCCTCCAGCGCGATCCGATTGCGGTCGCGTCCCGTAATCTGGAGGATCGGCTCCATTCCTCTGTCGAGCATAAGATGGGCCGCCGCGATTGGGGCCATGGACATGTTGGCGCCCGCGGAGTCGGTCAGGTTGAAAGCGTCAACAATACCGCTCAGGGCCGTCGCCTCCTCGAATAGAGGCCCTAGGTCGGCGCCCTTTGGCGGGTTTAACTCGGCGGTTACTACGAACCTGCCGGACTTGAGCGATTCGGAAAACGCGGGCAACTCTGCCTCCCTTATTCGATGGCCCGCGACTCAGGCGATGTCGAAAGTGGTTTCGCCCTTGTCCAGAACCTTCTTGACGTCGGTTGCGAATTCTACAAGCTCCGCTTCGCTTGGTACACCCTCGGAGGCGAGCTTTTCCTTGAATTTCTCGAATAGCCACTCTTCCTCGCGGCCATGCGGAAACTCGAAGAATTCGCGGTCGAATTGAGGCAGTTCGCCTGTGCCAAAGTCTCCCTTACCCTCGATTGAGTAACGTTCCAGGTTATCTGTGCCTTTGCCAAGCACCTCGCCGGTCTCGACGTAGTGCTCCATGACAGGCTTCATGCCGTAACGCTGGATCGGGCATACGATCATGCAGACCGCGCAACCGTGGAATGTCACCATGACCGGACGGCAGCGATCGTATATGAGCTTGTTCTTCCGGACTCCACGCCACCAGACTTTATCCTTGACAATCGCGCGTCCTGGGCAGCGATTGACGCAGACCTGGCATTCCTGGCAGAACTTGTGGATACCGTAGTCCACGGGCTCGTCGTAGGTCACGGGCGCGTCGGTGGTGACGAGCATCAGACGGGCGCGCGAGCCGAAATGGGGCGACAGCAGTTGTCCGTTCGCGCCGAGTTGCCCCAGCCCCGCCGCGACGAACAGCGGTATGTAGGGGCCACTGCAATCGTATCCGTCATGGACCTGCGCGCGGTAGCCCCTGGACCTGATGTACTCCGCAATCTCCAGACAGCCCGCCTGCTCGACCTCGTAGGTCTCGAATCGCGCTTGGTCGGACTCGGGGCCCGGGCCGGTCTGAGTCATGCGGTAGTCCTGCTCGTAAGCAAGGCAAATGGCGCGCTCGAACTTCGCCCAGCGCTTCTTGCCCGAGAACGTATAGTGTCGGTCGTGCCTGGTGAAGCCCACTTCTCCGAATCCCAGCTTTCGCGCGAACTGACGAATGTCCTCAGTCAGGTCTTCCCCGGCGACCGGCGCGCCAGTCGGCTCGACGTCGGCGGACACCAGCCCCTCTTCGTACATCGGCTTCATCCGCGCGTCATGCCCATCGAGGAACTCGGACATATCCTTGGGGTAGGTCTTCACCGCCCACTGACGATCCGCGGACTTTTCTATCGCCTGTGTCTCTAGTGGGAATTCCCTGCTGTAAAAAGCCACGTCCGCGGGGTTCTGCGGGATACCGGGGACGGAGGCCAGGTCTTCGGCGACCGGTATCTCTATGTCGGGGTCCACACGCCTTCTACCGGGCCTCTTTACCGTATGACTTATCGGCTTGCCCACTTTCTCCCTCCTTCCGCGAATATAGCGTGGAGTGTACTCCGATTGACTGGGTGAGACAACGCGAGTTTTGGGCCGGAGAGTTACACCTTCATCTTAGCGCCTTGAGGATCGTAGAGCGGTTCTTTCTGAATGGTGGCCTGAAGGCGTTGACCGAAGTAGAGAACGTCAACGCTCGTTCCCACCTCAGAGTATTCGACGGGAAGGTAGCCGTACACTATGCCTCGCCCTATCGAGTGTCCGTAGTTCGCGCTGGTTACGTATCCCAGAACGCGGTTCCCGTCCAGGATAGGCTCCTTGCCCATTACTACGGCGGCGGGATCGTCCAGGGTCATGCAGGACAATTTTCGCTCCGGGCCGCGCGCGCGGATCTGCCTGAGCGCGTCACGTCCGATGAAGTTCCCCTTACGCATCCTGACCGCGAATCCTATGCCCGCCTCGTAGGGGTTGTACTCAGTGTGGATGTCGTTTCCCCAGAGCCGATACCCCTTTTCGAGGCGCAGCGAGTCGAAAGCGCCTCCGCCCGCGGCGATGACGCCGAGCGGACCGCCCGCCTCCCACAGCGTATCCCACAGGTGAAGGCCAAGTTCGGTGGGCGCGTATATCTCCCAGCCGAGCTCGCCTACGTATGAGATGCGCAGGGCGAGCGCGGGAACTTCGCCTATGGTGACGCTCCTTGCGGCCATGTAAGGGAAGCCCTCGTTGCTGAGGTTGTCGGCGCAGACCCGGCTGAGCAGGTCGCGCGACCTCGGACCCCAGAGTCCGATACAGCACTGGGACGATGAAATGTCATTGACGGTGACCGAGCCATCATCGGGTAGATGCGCTTGTATCCATTCCAGATCGTGGAGTCCCATCGCGCCGCCGGTGACCACCATGAATCGTTCATCTCCCAAACGAGTGACCGTGAGGTCACACTTGATACCGCCGCTTGGGGTAAGCAAGGACGTGTACGTAATCGTCCCGATGGGCTTATTCATCTGGTTGGAGGCCAGGCGCTGGAGCACGGTGAGCGCGCCCGGGCCGGTCACCTCGAATTGGGCAAACGGGGTCAGGTCGAACATGGCGACCCGCTCTCTGGTGGCAACGTGTTCAGCCGCGACGGTCGGCGACCACTCGCGAGCCTCCCAGCCGTCACGCGACTCTCCCGCGACGCTGAGCGAGTCGAGCAGGCCCGCGTTGGAGTCGTACCACTGCGGGCGTTCCCAGCCCGCGTTCTCGAAGAAGACCGCGCCGAGTTCCTTCTGTCGGGCATAGAATGGAGTCAGCCTGAGATTCCTTGGGTGATTCATCTGCTGTCGCGGGTGGATGATGTCGTACACCTCGCGGTACTGCTGCGCCGCCCGCGCTCGGACGTATTGGCGGCTGTGGGCGTGAGGGTGGAAACGCAGGATGTCGCACTCGCGCAGATCGGTCGTCGGCTCGCCGTTGACAATCCACTCGGCGACAGCCTTGCCGACGCCCCCCGCGTGCGTTATCCAGACGGCCTGCGCGGACCAGAATCCGCGAACGTCGGGCGATTCGCCCAGCACAGGGAACCCGTCGTTGGTGAACGAGAACAGGCCGTTGAACTTGCGGGTCAGTTCCGCGCCTTGGAGAGCGGGGAGCAACTCGCCCATGGCCGCCCTCGCCTTCTCGAAATGCACCGGAGTGAATTCCATCTCCGCGGGCGCGAGCGGAGCGTCCTCGTGATCGAGGATGTCTTCGGATTCCACAAGCAGGGGTTCGTGGTTGTACGCGCCGATGCCGTAGGACTCGCCGACCTGCCGGAAGTACATCGCCTCGTCCTGGTGACGCAGAATCGGGTGGGATACTTCCTCAGTCGCGCCCGCCAGTTCTTCCAGCGGCGTCGTAACGGCGTATAGGTGCTGCATCGGAGACAGCGGTATCGAGACGCCGGCCATGCCTCCGACCCTGGGAGCCCATATCCCGGCGGCGGAGACGACCAGTTCGGTCACGATGTCGCCCCGCGTGGTGTGAACCGCGTCTATCCGCCCGTTAGATATGCCGAAGCCTGTGACCTTCGCGTTGGCGTAGAAGGCCGCTCCGTTTCGCTCGGCCTCGCGCGCCATGGCCTCGGCGGGCCTGGTGGCTTTAGTCTGGATGTCGGACGGGACGTAGAGCGCGCCCAGGATGCGGTCGGACAGCATTGGGATCAGGTCGCGCGCTTCACCCGGACTGATCACATGGGCCTCGATCCCCCAACTCATGCCGAATCCGGCCCTGCGCTTCAGGTCCTCGAGACGCTCCGGCGTCCAGGCGACCTCGAGGCTGCCGACCGGATTCGAGCACGGTTCACCATCCAGTTCCATGCTCTTGCAGAGTTCGACGGTGTAACGCGCGAAACCCGCCATTGTCTTGGAGGGGTTGATCTGGAAGACGAGTCCGGGCGCGTGGGATGTGGAACCGCCCGTCTCGAACAGCGGCCCCTGCTCCACGACTACGATGTCCCGCCAGCCGAGCTTCGCCAGGTGATAGGCGACGCTGCAGCCCGCGATGCCCGCGCCGATGATGACCGCCCTCGCTCGCTCCGGCAATGCGATACTGTCCATGCCCGGATGCCTCCCAGCGCCACGCCAAGTGTGAAGCCAACTCGGTCTGAGGTTAGCACAGAAAATCCGCAGTTGACCAACCAGCAGAGATGACATACTATGCGCGCGCTCAAACTCATAGCTTCCACCTGAGCAGACTTTGCACAAGCCTCGGACTTTTGCTATGCGCTATGGGCGAAGGATACGATTGAATGTACACTGTCCCGCTGGTAAGCATCTGTGAGACCAACTCTCTATGAACCAAGTCATCTTCCGAATCGTCGTATTCGCCGCGCTCGCGCTACTGATAGTCTTGGCGCTTCTTGCCCCGGCGAGCGTAACCGCGCAGTCCTCTGACGAAGACGGCACTCCCACAGGGAAACTGAAAGCCTCGCGGACAGTCGTGGG
>JAAXHY010000327.1 GCA_012270665.1 Dehalococcoidia bacterium | reverse complement strand
TCCCAGCGTTGAAGCTACGAAAGAATCCCCTCGCTGTCTGTCGGCCTGCGCTATAAACAGTGATTTATGCGTATGTTCTACATCCATGCCATTATTGTAGCATAGAATGAAGCATCAGGCGAAACCGCGACAGGCTTTGAAAAGGCGCTGCGTGGACGAAAGCATCACAAAAGTGGCGGGCAGTGGCACACCCGGTTCTATCCACGAAGGACACGAAGCGGCACAAAGATAAGGATATTGAGTATAGTCATACTATGCCGGATACCACCAGAAATTTGACGCTTGCGCTTGGACAAAGCACGAGTTAGACGCGATTGTCCTGTTGAGCGCGCAAGCACCGCGTCCTATAATGCGGCCATGCTGGTGAGGGACATAGGAGAATTCGAGCTGATCGGTCTGCTGGAGTCGCGGATACGGGAGCGAAACCGCGTTCAGATCGAGAAACTGCGCGCGCTTGGCGTGGCGGTGGAGTTGGAGATCGGGGACGACGCGGCGGCGTGGCGGCAGACATCCGCGCTCATCGTTTCCACTACGGACACGATGGTGGAAGGCGTCCATTTCAAGACGAATACGACGCCGTGGGGCGAACTGGGGTGGAAGGCGATGGCGTCCAATTCCAGCGACGTGGCTTCGATGGGCTGCTCCCCTACCCTCGCGCTGGTGACGCTCGGCCTGCGCGGAGACATTCCGGCGCCGGGCCTGGAAGAGATGTACAACGGGATGATGGAGGCGTGTGAATACGCGGGAGGCGCCATCATCGGCGGGGACGTTGTGCGCTCGGACACCTTCTTCGTAACGGTAGCGCTGGAGGGGGTATGCGACATGGGGTCTCATGTCCTGTCGCGGGGCTCGGCGCAGGTCGGTGACCTGATCGGAGTCACCGGACACCTGGGATGCTCGGCGGGGGGGCTGGCGCTCCTGCTGGAGGCGGATGCGGGCCGGGGCGTTTCGGGCGAATCGAGAGCGCACCTGGTAGGAGCGCACAATCGCCCGCTGCCGCGAGTCGCGGAGGGAAAGGCGCTGCGAGAACTAGGGGTTCGGTGCGCCATGGATGTGAGTGACGGGCTGACGGCGGACCTGGGCAAGATGTGTGCGGCGAGCGGGGTGTCGGCGGTGGTAGAAGTAGAGAGGCTTCCCGCGGACTGTCACCTCAAAAGCGCGTTTCCCGGCGGGTGGCGCGAATTGGCGCTGGGTGGCGGAGAGGACTATGAGATAGTGTTCACGGCCAAGCCAGACGTAATGGAAGCCGCCTCCGAACGGCTGGGAGAGGGCATTAGCGTGATCGGGAGGATAGAGAAGGGCATCGGAGCAGTGAAGATAGTGGATTCGGAAGAGAACGAGATAGTAGTAGGCTCAGGCGGCTGGGACCACTTTGCGGGGCAGCATGGATAGCGTGACTGTCAGGCTGGAATCGGACTCGTCATTCCGTCCCACCGAGATAATGGGCGATCTTCGGATGGTCGCTGAGACGCTGTACTATCCGATGAAACTGGTGGGGTTCTGGGACGAAACGGCGGGGGGCAACCACATGTGTCCAGAGACCGAAATCGGCAACCGATGCCCACACGGCCTGCCTGAAGACGACCCGGACTTCGTTCCCTACACCCGCTCCATGGAGAGGCTCAAGCAGGCGGTCATCGAGGTGAGATTCCCGCACGCATCGGTTAGAATGTTTCTTAGCTAGACCGCAGGGAGGGTGGGCCTCCCTTGTCCAAGCTCATCCAGGTTAGGAGGCACAGCCAATGGCGCTCGCAACAGCTCAAGAACTCAGAAGGTCGCTGGCCCCATATGAGTCATACCCCCTCCAGGGCTTGTTGACGCGGGCCTCCCAGCGCTTCGGAAACAAGACGGCGATAATTGACGGCGAGCGCAGTTTCAGTTACCGAGAGGTCGGCGCGTACTCGGACCGACTGTCTGCCGCTCTCGCCGGCATGGGAGTAGTCAAAGGAGACCGAGTGGCAATCCTGGCGCCAAATTGCGTGGAGTTCGTTATTTCGTTCTTTGGGATACTGAAAGCGGGAGCGGCGGTCAGCACGGTCAACTCCGGCTACCGCGAGAGGGAGATAGCGCACCAGTTAAACGACAGCGGCGCGGAGACTCTGATCGTCCACGAGGCTCTAAAGCCAATGGCGGACCTGGCAAGGGACGACGTGAAAGGCTTGAAGCGGGAAATAGTGATCAGTGGTGATTCGTTGGATTCATCATCATTCTGGGGACTGCTCGAAAACGCGCCGGACGCGCCACCGAATATAACGATAGACCCGATGACCGATCTAGCCGCGCTTCCCTACTCGTCCGGCACAACGGGACTGTCCAAAGGGGTGATGCTTACTCACTACAACCTGGCCTCGAACGTCCGACAATTCGTTGCGCGAGATGGAGAGGAAGCCTCTCTGACGGAGAACGACGTCATCCTGACGCACCTGCCGTTGTTTCACATCTACGGAATGAACGTGCTGATGAACGGCGCGATAGGCACGGGCGCGACACAGGTGATGATGGGACGTTTCGACATGGACGAATTCCTGAGTCTCATGTCGAAACATAGGGTTACGGTGTTGTTCACGGTGCCTCCTGTCGGGCTGGGACTGACTCAGTATCCGGCGGTGCGGGACACTGACCTTTCCGCGCTCAGAGTGGGATTTTTCGGCGCGGCGCCACTTTCGGAGGATATGCAACTGCGTATTCGAGACGCGCTGGCAACGCCGATAATCCAGGGGTATGGGATGACCGAAGCCTCCCCGGTAACTCACGCTGACTTCATGGAGCCGCATCTCATCAAGCCCGGCTCAATCGGTCCGGCGATGCCGGATACCGAAGCCAAGGTGGTGGATGTGGAGACGGGCGAGACGGAACTGCCGCCGGATGAGATAGGGGAGCTGGTGGTACGCGGGCCGCAGGTGATGAAGGGCTACTACAATAACGAGGCGGCGACTGAGGAAACACTGACCGAAGAGGGCTGGCTGCACACCGGGGACATAGTTCGGATGGACGAAGAGGGCTATGTGTGGGTGCTGGACCGCAAGAAGGAACTGATCAAGTACAAGGGGTTCCAGGTGCCGCCAGCCGAACTGGAGGGCGTGCTTCTGGAGCATCCGGGGATTTCGGACGCGGCGGTCATAGGCAAGGAGGACCTGGAGTCGGGCGAGATACCGAAGGCATTCGTCGTCGCCGGCCAAGGGGTGGAACTGACCGCAGAGGACGTGATGAGCTTTGTAGCGGGCAAGGTGGCGACTTTCAAACACGTGCGTGAGGTTGAGTTCACAGACGCGATTCCGAAGAATCCGTCCGGGAAGATATTACGCCGTATGTTGATCGAACAGGAACGCGCCTCGTCGTAGGATGTGATTGTCTGAATCAGGATTTACAGGATTGTTGGGATACCCGAGACGGATACTCCTGATTTTGCGTCCCGCCCGCGTTTGGAGCTTATCCGGGCGCCGGTACGGCCTGTCCCAGCGCCCACATGCCAGACGATCTAGTCCTCGATTATGCTGGCATGGACTATGTTGGAAATCTTGTCGAGCCTGACGCTGTGCCAGGGTTCGGGCGACATGCAGTTTGACAGGTAGGTGAAGGACACGCCAGATTCCGGGTCGCCCCATGAGTAAGAGGTGCCCGCGCCGCCGTGTCCGAAGGTGGTGGGTGAGGCGATGGTTCCGAGGCCGCGAATGGTGGGGGCGAAGCCCCTGACGTGAGGGCCGATGCCTCGGTGCATGGGCATACCCATGTTCTGGTCAACGCGGTCGGCGGTGTGGTTGCGAGTGGCGTACTGTATGACCCTGGGGCTGAGAACCCTGCTTCCGTTCAGGACTCCGCCAGCGAGCAGCATCTGGTAGAAGGATGCGATCCCTTGGGCTGTTCCGTAGCCGCCCGCGCCCGGCACGCCCGCCGCTCTCCACGCGCGAGTGTTTCGGGACGAGCGCGCAATCCTTTGACCGCCGATGAAGGCCTCGTCCTCTTCGAGGTGGTGAATGTCGGCGCACCTGTCGTCCGCCTCCTCGCTCACGCCTACGAATATCTCGTTCTGAAGTTCGATGGGACGCAACAGTTCTTCCCTGACATGGTCTCGGAAGTCGGCGCCGGTTACGGCTTCTATCAGGGCGGCGGCAACCCAGTGGGCCGCCGTGCCGTGATAGTGGACCCTCGAGCCGGGCGTCCACTCCAGGGTGAAGTCGCTGACGATCTTTCTCAGCAGGTCATGATCCTCCCATGCCTCCTCCGGCACCTCGGCGCTGGGGAAGCCTCCCTGGTGTGTGATGACCTGGAACAGGGTTATGTCGCCCTTCCCGTTGGCATCGAACTCGGGTATGTGGTCGGCTATCCTGTCCGCGAACCGGAGTTCGCCTGCCTCGACAAGCTGCCAGAGGGCGGCGGTGACGATTACCTTGGTCTGAGAGAACATGAGCCAGAGGGTCCGGTCGTCCGCGGAGACGGCGTTGGGTTCGAGTCGCGCATCTCCGAAGGTGGCTACCCTGACCAGCTTGCCATGCCGCGCGACCGCGTACTGCGCGCCTGGATAGCGGTCCTCGGATATGTGTCGCTCTATCAATCGGTCCAGTGTGGCGAGTTTGCCGGGGTCGAGTCCGACGGATTCGGGGGAGACAGTGGCAATCGGGGCGGGACTAAGCGTCGCGGTGGTCATGGTATATTCCTCTTTTCTGGATCGGGATGTAAGGTCAGCGCGTCCTGTTTCAGTCAACCACCTTGCGGAAGGCAGCGGCGAGTCTAGGACCGACTTCTTTCATCTGCTCTACCGACGCGCTGCTGAAGGCGAGGCGGAGGTACTTGTCCTGTGCCTTAGTGGGATCGTGGAAGAACGCGGCGCCGCTCGGAAAGATGAGTCCTTCATCGGCGGCGGCTACCCGGACCCTGGAAGCAGGAGCGCCGAGGCACTCCAGCCAGAGGAAGAAGCCGCCATCGGGGCGGTTGAATCTGACATAAGACTCGCAGTAGTCCTCGATCGAATCGCAGAGAGTTCGACACTTCAATGCGTAGAGTTCGCGCATTTCAGCTACATGCGTTTCGAGATGGCCGGACCGCAGATAGCGCGCCATCGCTCTGAGCAGTATGGGACTCGTTCCCATATCGTACCTGACTTTGGTCAGCGCGCTTATGACTTCACGCCTGGCCTGGACCC
>JAAXHY010000319.1 GCA_012270665.1 Dehalococcoidia bacterium | reverse complement strand
CCATCGAGGTCAGCATTCATCGCACAACGAGGGCTGCATGACCGACGTTCAAGGTATTCGCGATGGGAACGGCATGGGCGCCGAGCGATCCGGCCTGATTGTTCTTGGCATGCATCGTTCCGGAACGAGCGCCATCACCGGCATGCTCCAACTCTGCGGGGCGTGGGCGGGTGAAGACGAAGAACTTACTGCTGCCAACATAGAGAATCCCCAAGGCTTCTGGGAGAGGCGGGACGTTCGGAAGATATGCGATGAACTACTGCATGCTGCCGGCGCCGACTGGTGGAAAGTCGTGGGTCTCGACCTGGAAACAATCCCGCATGCAATTCTGTCCGAACAGCGCCGTCGCTTCCAGTCTGTCGTCTCCGAGCTGGAAGAACATCGCCCCTGGGTGGTCAAGGAGCCGCGCTTGTGTCTCCTCCTTCCGACTCTGCGGGACTATCTGAATCAAGTCGTGTGCGTTCATGTATTTCGTAACCCGCTCGAAGTCGCTCGATCCCTGCAACTGCGTAACGGCTTCAGTATCGCTGCGGGCATGGCGCTTTGGGAGACTTACAACATACGCGCTCTGGACGTATCCTGGACCATGCCTCGCGTCATGATTGAGTACGGTGCCCTCATGCGCGACCCGGAGACAGCAATCGGTAAACTCGTCACGCAACTGGAGGAGCTCGGCGTGGCATCCCTAGCAGTACCGAACGAAACCATGTTTCGCCAATTCATACAAACGAAATACTATCGCCACAGAACGACAAAGGACGAAACTGATCAGTATCTCTCCCCTGACCAGAGGTCACTTTGGCAGCAGATACAAAACGAAGACGTGCTCGCGCTGAATCCTGAAGGTCAGATCATCTCCTCGGTAGCCATGCAAAGTCTGTACGACCTGGAATCGTTGCAGCAATCCCTAATACATCACAAGGACCGCATCACTAAACTCAATACAAGGCTGATTGGTCGAGAAACGGAGTTGGCTAGTCTTCGAAAGGTTGGCGACGGTTATCGTGAGGAGATGATGAGTCGGGACGCGGAGCTGGCGAACCTGCAAGAAGTCGTCGACAGT
>JAAXHY010000159.1 GCA_012270665.1 Dehalococcoidia bacterium | reverse complement strand
TCGCTGTCTTTTGGCCTGCGCTATAAGCGATGATTTATACGTATGTTCTGAATCCATGTCATAATTGTAGCATAGAATGAGGCATCAGACGAAACCGTGAAAGACTTTGAAAAGACCCCGGTAGTTGCCCAGACTGCGATCATTGACGCGATTTCGGGATGCGCGGCAATATGCAGAATCCAATAAGGAACATCGTCATATGCGACATACCCCATATACTGAGGCCGGCTTCGATTCATGCACGGGGGACAGGATGGAGGCGGTCTTCCGGATCTTCCGGAAATGGTCGCTCCTGATCGTTACCTTGACAACGCTCGCCATCCTGTTGGCTGGCTGCTCAGACTCTTCCGAATCGGGACGGGAAGGGCCGGCCGGCGCTGCGGAAAGCGGTCCGAACGAGTGGCGACTCTTGCCTCAGTTCCCGCCGAGGGAGCAGGTAATCAGCAGGCGCTTGCTCGGTCTCAACGATCTGTTCAAGCTCGACGACAACACGGCATGGGTGGTCGGAACGGACGGCGCGATTGGCCGGACGATTGATGGGGGCGAGACTTTCGCGCTGCAAAAGTCCGGGACCGCCATCAACCTGGCGGCGGTGTGGTTCGCGGACAATAGCAATGGCTGGGTAGTGGGGACCGCAGGGACCGTGCTGAAGACGGCGGACGGCGGGGACAACTGGCAGATACTTCAGGCCGTGCCAGGGGTATTCGCTCTCGAGAGCGTTTACTTCGAGGACGCGCAGAATGGGTGGACGGTCGCCGACTCGGGGGGCATCTACAAGACCGCAGATGGAGGCGCAAGCTGGACGAAACTGGATTCCGGCACACGTGAGGACTTGCTGGATGTATCATTCCTGTCCGACGGCTCCGGGGCGTGGGCGGTCGGGTATGAGGGAGCGGTGGTTCACAGCGCGGATGGCGGCGAGACCTGGTCTGTCCAGAATTCGGGCACGGACGCTGTCCTGAACAGTGTTTGGTTTGCCAGCGAGACCTTTGGCATTGCCGTTGGGGAGAAGGGGACCGTCATACGCACGACGAACGGTGGCTCTACATGGGAGTCCGTGGAATCCGGGCAGACCGAAGACCTGTTCGGGGTGTTCTTCCTGGATGATAGCAACGGCTGGGCTGTGGGCGCGCGCAACCTGGTAGTCCACTCGACGGATGGCGGAACGAGCTGGACCATGGAGGAGACGACTTCCTCCGGCGATTCACTCAAAGGCATCATGTTCACGAACGTCAACAGCGGCTTGGCCGCGGGCAGCGGCGGCAGGATCTGGAAATTCGGGCCAAGGTCGCTGGATAACTAATCCGTCCTCAATTCACATCAGTCAGCATGTGAGCAAGGTGGCGCTGAAGAGTCCCGGCGTGAGTTCTTCGACCACTAGTCAGCCCACTTCGGGATGCGCACTCCAAGACGTAAACGGCTCTCCGCTCCCCGGAAGGCTGATATCATGTGTTTGACCAGGGGCAAGGTCAATGGGGGGTGTCGGGCCCAGTTCGATTCCATTCGAAAGGTGGACTTCAACCCTGACCTGGTTCAACGGGGACGCGGTTGTATTTTCTACCGTGCCGGTGAATGTATTGGTATTCGAGTCATACGATAGAATTAGACGCGCGCCAGCTCGCACATCGTCGAATGTCTCGCTCAGAGTGAACTGCGTCCCGGACTCTTCGCTGCCCTCACTGTGTTCGTTAGATTCGTATCCTTGACTGTGTTCGCCTGACTCCTCGCCTCCGTTGTGTTCGCCGAATTCGGAATTGACGCAACCCGCGAGCGCTGGGGCAAGAAGAACCACAATCGCCGCAAGAACCGTTACCGGATGTCTCATGTGATCCCGCTCTCCGCTGAACTATGATGATTCGGTAGTGTTACGAAGGGTCTGAAGGACTCAGTTTTCGCCCATCCTCAGAAAATGAATCTGCGCCCGCTCCGTATTTGGATTACAATGCCATTGACTCGAAATACTGTGAGGACCGGAAATGACTTACGAAAACCTTCTCTACTATGTCGAAGAGCGCGTGTGCACCATCTCTCTCAACCGTCCCGAGAAGATGAACGCTCTAAGCTGGGCGCTGAGACAGGAGTTGCAGGACGCTTTGAAGAAGGCGGAGCGCGACAACGAGGTCGGCTGCATCGTCATAAAGGGCGAGGGTCGGGCGTTCAGCGCGGGATACGACCTTACCCCCACGCACCCTTCTCCCAACCGCCCGGTGGACGGATACGTATCCGACGACGTTGACCATCTCACCGCGCAGTACGCTCGCGATCTGGTCAACGGACTGTGGCAGATATGGGAATTGACGAAGCCGGTGATAGCGCAGGTACATGGATGGTGTCT
>JAAXHY010000393.1 GCA_012270665.1 Dehalococcoidia bacterium | reverse complement strand
GTGTTGGAAGCGGCTTGCCGCCATGCGCTGTGAAATTCTCTTACGGTCTGGAAGCGGGCGTCCGGGTTCTCTTGGCACGCTTTCAGCATAGTAGTGTACTGCGCGTCACCGCCTCTGAACGGCTTCCTGTCCAGGGAGTTGTCGGAGAGCAGGACTGCGGCGGTTCTGCCCATCGTGAACACGGTCGCGCGCTCGTCTATCGTCGCGCCCAACTCGAACTCCTCCGGGGCCATGAAGCGCGTCGAGCCGAACATTCGGCCCATCGTGTTGATGAACGGGCCGAGGTGGTATGTGTCGAGGTCAACGGCGTGGACTGCACACCGGTCGAAGTCGTAGATCATGGAGCCGTCGTAGAAGTCGTTCGCTATCCAGCCGCGCTTTACAAGTTCGACGTGCACGTCATAGACATCGTTCAGCAGGTCGAGAATCTCGTCCACAGGCAGTCGCCTGACCTGATGGAGCGCGTTTCTCACCAGTTCGCCTTCGACCCAGTCGTAGAACAGCATCGGGCCGGAAGAAGATTCTATGACCTGCCTGAGCGGAGGCAAGGCGGGATGACCGCAACTCCGAGCGAGGCGGACGGCGTTCCTGAGAGTCTGGACGCGGGCGGCATGGTCGAGATAGGGCTTGTCGTCGTCAACGAGGCCGGCTGTCTTGACGAAGTAGCGTTCCCCCGCTATCGCGACGCCAAAGGAGATATTGCCAGAGTCCTGGGTACGATGATCGAAAGTGGCGAAGATGTCGGCGTTGGCGGCGAGGAAGTCGGCGGGGGATTGAACGGTGTGGTGTGTTGCATGGAAGGGCATAGGCTTTGTTGATACAGGCTCCGCGGTTGTACCAGTTGATGGCAGGAATGGATTATGCGCGGTAGGATACAATGAGCGATGCCAACATTACTGATAGAAGGTCCATATCGTTTCTATTTTTACCTGGGTGACCGTGGAGAGCCGCCCCATGTCCATGTGAGGCGGGACAGGCAGGTTGCCAAGTTCTGGCTGGATCCGGTAACTCTGGCAAGCGGCGGCGGCATGAGGAGTACCGAAATACGACGGGTTCAGCGTATCATAGAGTAGAATCAGAGTTCATTCTTGAGGGAGTGGAATGTACGTTTCAACGACTGAAATAAGTGTGCCGGACGCAATGACGGTCGAGGTAACCGAGGACAGTCTTACCGCCGAACTTTCCGACGGGCGGATAATCTCCGTGCCATTGGCTTGGTATCCCAGGCTGGTTCACGCTACGCCAGGGGAACGGAGCAATTGGGAGTTGATAGGCTCAGGCGAGGGTATCCATTGGCCGGATCTGGACGAGGACATTAGTGTTGATATGCTGCTTACAGGGCAAAAGTCCGGAGAGAGTCAGAGGTCGCTAAAGCAATGGCTGGAGGCGAAACGGGAGGGGAGAGGCTTGACGCTCTACGAGCTTACCGCGTATGAGGAGGGACGCCTGCAACGAGGAGCTGATGTCTAGCATAACCCGAATCGCTCGCGCATACAGGTGTCGGCGAAGCCGCCAGTGATCTTGACGAAGTAGCGTTCTCCGTCTATCTCGACGCCGAAGGAGATATTGCCGGAGTCCTGGGTACGATGATCGAAGATGGCGGCGTTGGCGGCGAGGGATCGGGATTTAACCATAACCGCTACTATGGCCTATGTAGTGGAGGTATTCGCGTAGTACTTTCATATCGTTCTAATCGTTCCCAATTTTCGAGCAGTTCCTCCTCGTGCAGTTCAGCCCATTCGTGTATCGCTCTTGATTGTGACGCAGGCAACCGTCCCCTGTCATTGCGGAGTCTCATAGAACGAAGATAGAAGACAGCGGCGTTTCGTCCTTCATACCTGATATGAAAGTGAGGTCCTGGATGGTCGTCGGCATACATTTGAACGACCATTCCAAAGAACCTGCTAAGTTCAGGCGCTAACAGACGCTCCCAGTTTCCGTCGGGCTTGCTCGATGGCGGCGTAGAATTCATCCTCGTCTGACATTGCCGCAATCTGTTCCCGGGTTATGCCTAACAGTTGGGCATAACCCGTTTCAGGAGCTATATCTATCTCCATATCGCCGCCCGGGAGCGCGCCCCAGCATACGCATCCGCCTTCCCCATTGATGTGAACACTTTCAAAGTAAGCGCGGTCATCCCAAGCCTTGAACACACCCTTACCTGCCAGGTGAGACAAGTCTAGTTCACCTTCAACGCCATCTTCGTACCGTACCCATACTCGGTAGCCATCCCTGGGCTCCACCGCAATAGGGTCAACAAATATCATCGCCAACTCCTAATCTCGTTGCCCGCCATTTTCCATAAGGTATAGCGTATCAGGATGGCTGACCCTCTTCATACACATATTCGTGCTATGTCGTTCTCCATGGAGCCTCGGCGCTATGTGTATCGAATGGGTAGTGAGAACGGTACGATGAAGCTTAGTCGCCGGCCGTTGACTCCGCGGCCACGGTCGCCCCGTTCGACTCCTCCATGGGCTCGTTGGTCCAGGGGTTGAGCTCGAAGGGGCCCTTGAGATCCAGTTCCTCGCCCATCTCGCGCACTGCGGGGATGACGTACTCGCCCATCAGGCGCAGGCTGCGCATCTGGTCCTCGTG
>JAAXHY010000539.1 GCA_012270665.1 Dehalococcoidia bacterium | reverse complement strand
TTCAGTTTTTGGTTTTCGGGCGCTAGGGGTCCCATTCCCAGATTTCTCTGAGATCAAGGGTGAAGCCTGGTAGGACGGGGTCGGCTGAGATGGTGTCGAGGTTTTCGAGGGTCTGGACTTGGGAATCGGGGCGGTAGGTATGGACGCGCCGGGTCTGTGGGTCTATGAGCCATCCGAGGTGGGCGCCGTTGGCGATGTATTCTTCCATCTTGGCCTGCAGGACGCTGAGGCGGTCGGTATCGGAGCGGAGTTCGACTACGAAGTCGGGGCAGATGTTGTAGAAGCCGCTTCGCCGTTCAGGGGTGAGAGCTTGGAGGCGGGACTTTGAAATCCAGGAAGCGTCGGGTTCACGGATTGCGCCGTTGGGCAGGGTGAATCCGGCGGGAGGGGCATAAGCGACGCCTGTTCCGTCTCGCCTGGCCCAGTTCGCGATCTGTCTGAAGATTTCGCCTTCTTTACGTCCGGTTTCGCTGAATGCGGGGGCCATGATTTCGAGTTCTCCGGTGGCGGTACGTTCTATGCGGAGGTCGCGGTTGAGGCTGCAGAACTCGGCGAACTGTGTATCGGTGAGTTGGATGAGCGGGCTGAGCTTGAGGACGATGGGGAGTATCTCGTTCGCGCCCGCGACTCTGGGCGCGGGCTTTTGGATTGTCTGTACCATGGGCGGCTCCGGGGGTTATTCTTGGATTTCGGGCGGCAGCCAATCCGGTTGGTCCCAGACAGGTCCGAGAGCAAGGGTAAAGCCGCGCAATACGGGGTCGCAGGTGACATTGTCGGGGTCTTGGAGAAGTTCCACGGAATCCCCGGGACGATAGAGGTACACGCGCGTATTCTGAGGGTCGATCAGCAGCCCCAGGCGGGCACCGTTTTCAATGTACTCTTCCATCTTTTCCTTTAGGGCGGCAAGGCTGTCGCTTTCCGAGCGCAGTTCCGCAACGAAGTCAGGACATATTTGAGCGAGTCCTCTGAGGCGTTTGGGGGACAATTCCGCCATACGAGATTTGAGGATCCATGAAGCGTCCGGCGAGCGCTTGGCTCCATTGGGCAAAGTGAATCCCGTAGAAGAGTCGAGGACGATGCCTGTAGCGTCGGACTCACTCCATATCTCAAGCTGAGTTATCAGCTTGCTATTCATTCTACCCGTCTGCCAGTTGGTAGGCGACATAATCTCGAGTTCTCCGGTTGTCGTGAGCTCTATGCGCAGGTCGCGGTTGAGGCTGCAGAACTCGGCGAACTGTGTATCGGT
>JAAXHY010000527.1 GCA_012270665.1 Dehalococcoidia bacterium | reverse complement strand
GTATCATAGACGTCGAACTCCACTAGGGGCGGGGATATGGCCGCAGAACCGTGCGGCGGGCTGACGTTGGAGATGACGGGCGGCGTGGTCTCCACTTCCAGCTTTGTAGAAACGCTTCGGGAAGGATCCTCGTCTGTGTACGTAACGGTTATCAGGTCGTTCTTGTCCACCTCCAGGACCTTTTCCTCATCGGAAGAGTGTCCCTTGACGGCGGTCGCCGCTCCTCGGAAGACACCACTGCGGGCGGATGTTTCCGTGAGTTTCAGAGTGATCCCCTCAGGGTCGGCCCTGGACTTGAGGGTCACCGTGTCGCCGGTGTCGTTTATTCCCGCGCCTTTGTAGCTGACGAAGATGTCGCCGGTGTATGGCGCAAATAAGTCAACGCGACCGTCCACGCCTGCCCTGTCAACCGCAACTGCGTATCCACGCTCGTCCACGATGCTGATATCCTTCTCATTGACGAAGTCATCTTCGTTGCGGTCCACGATGGGAACATTTTTCAGATAGAACGATGTCTCACCGTCTAGCGTCCACATCTCAGCATCAGCGTCCGTAATTTCGATTATCACATCGAGGTCTTTGTCTTCGACCTCTATATAGATCACTCCACCCTGTCTGGCCCATTCCTGATCCAAGTCAGGGTCGTTTGCGTTATAGAACCGAACCGAACCACTATCGGAGAATGAGGCGGAAGCGCCGAAAATCGAGAGAGTGAACATCGCCAGGAACACCGACAATATAAGCCGCTTCACGCTTTTCATACCGTATCCCTCCTTGTGACTCTCGACGTATGTCAACCCGAGTAGCCACCCCTCATATTGAAATACGACGTATGTTAATCGGGGGGATTTTCCGACGTCCCTGGCACTTGGTTCGCCGCGCTAAACCAGCGGCAGCGTCACTCTCTCGCCCCGCTGCATACTGATAGTCACCGCGTCGGTAAACTCCATGTAGCGGACGCCGTCGAAGAAGTTGGTATGGGTTACGGGTTCCAGCCCTCGTATGGCGTTGATGAACTCTTCCTCGACGCGCCAATCGCCCTGCTTCTCTTCTGGGATCTCCATTTGGGACAGTTCGCCATCGCCGCGTCGGCCTCCTCTGACGGTCATGGAGGCGGAGTCCACGTGAACGGCGCCCTCCGACCCGAAAATCCAGACCTGGTCGTCCGGCGCGAGGCCCGTGACCGCGCTGAGGCGCATCCTGGCTACGGGGCCGGACGCGAACTCGATCAGGATCTCTATGTGGTCCGGTATCGTTATGTACGCCAGTCCGCCGTCCCAGCCCTTGCGATGCGTGACGTTGACCCTCCCCACGGCTGTAACCGCGGCGGCCGGGCCGAACCAGCGCATTATCGCCTCGTACCATATGCCCATCTGCATGATGTTGTTGCCGGACAGGTCGCGGCTGTGACGCCAGTGGAGTTCGGCGTCCCTGTCCACGAATCCGCCTTGGTGTACGGTTATGTCCACCGACAGAACGTCGCCGAAGTAGCCGTCCGTGATAAGGTCCTTGATGGTGTTGTCTATCTTGAGAGTGTGAGGCGCGGGGACAATCTGAGTTACCAGGTGGGGCTTGAGCAGGGATGCTTCGAGCATCTCTCTCGCCTCTTCCGAGTTCATCGCCATGCGCGCCTCGGTCAGAACGTGCTTGTCCGCGTCCAGCGCCGACAGCACGAGATTCCGGTGCATATAGGGCCACGTGCCGATGCATATGGCGTTGGTGTCGTCCGCCTCGATGAGGTCAGTCCAGGAGTCGTAGACGGCGCTGAGTCCGAAGTCATCCGCTACGCGCTGGCCGGACTCGCGGCTGCGGTTGGCCACACTGACGTTTTCCACGCCGTCAATCGCGGCGAAGCCGGGCAGATGCCTCAGCCTTGTATTGCCGCCCGCGCCGACATAACCGATTCTGATAATTTCGTCTGTCATAGAGATTTCCCTCCAGGGGTGTCGGATAATACGATTCAGTCTTTATCTTCGGAGTGTTATGTCAGCCGGCCGCCTCGGTGTGTCCCGCGAGGCTTACCATCTCGGGCCTCAGCCAGGACGAGCGTCCATAGTTTGCCGCCCTGCCGACATGAAAGCCCTCGACTGGAGCGAAATCCCCGGCTCGCAGCGCCTCCAGCAGGTCGGCCTCGTTGCGGACGTCTCCCTTGAAGGCGGTCACGCCTCTCGCGAAGCCGTCGAGCGAGTGCGCGTCCGAGCCGCCCGTTCCCCAGAATCCCATGACCGCCGCGACCTCCTGGGCGAAGCGATTCTCCTCCTCAATGTTGCCGCCGTTGACGACCTCGATCTCGTCAACGATCTCGAAGACGGGGTGCTTGGCGGCTTCCTCAGCGGTCTTCGGAATGCTGTCCGCGTCCTGGAATAGCATATTCTGGGTGTAGTGGGGCAGGTCGAACAGGAATCTGAACGGGTGCGCCAGGATCATGAACCCGCTGACCTTGTCCACCTCTCGCCTGAGCGTGCGAATGACCTCTACGCCGTCGCCGTAGCCCGCGACGTGACCGTCCAGACCCATCGTTATGACGTGCCCCAAGGGGGTATAGACCTCGAGAGCGCGGACCAGCACTATGTCGTCAACAGTCGCGGCGAACGCCTCGAAGTCGTGGCGGGGCCAGCCGTCGTGTTCGGTCACCATGATGCCGGTAAGCCCGAGGCGTCGCGCGTCGGCGACCATCTCATCCGGCGTCAGGCCGCTGTCGGGGCTGCCTTGGTTGGTGTGTACATGAAGGTCGAGTAGCGAGGCCAATTGAATATGTTTCTCCCAATCTACTCCCGTTCACTCCGTGAGAATAGGAGGTTCAGCAAGTATCTACGATTCCTCTAATTACGCTACGAATCTCGCCTGTATCCTCATAGAGTCGCCAGAACGCCCCGCTGAATTCTTCGGTGACGGTCCATTCTCTCATTCCCCTCTCATAGTAGTCGTCGGAGCGGGGCTGAAACAACCACTTGGCTTTGAACTGACCGCCGTTCAAGTATATATCGGGATCGGGACAGGACTCTCGGATGTGTTCCTTTACTATCGCGATAGCTTCCAGGCGTTCGTACTTGGGTGTATGCTCTATTGCGGTGGCGGTTCTTCTTTCGTCCGAAATGGCACTCTGCTTTCCCGTTCCCGGGATCCTGCCTACTGAAGCTATGAGCAGAATAGCCACCGCGACTCCGAATATGACTACATACTTCAACACGGGATTGACA
>JAAXHY010000121.1 GCA_012270665.1 Dehalococcoidia bacterium | reverse complement strand
GGGAGGGCGGCACTTCACCATGTTGGTGATGTAAACGTCTTCGCGCGACAGTCCGATCACCGAAAGCATATGATTCAGCAGATTGCCCGCCTGGCCGACGAAAGGCACGCCCTGCCTGTCTTCGTGGAAGCCGGGACCCTCACCTATGAACATGATGTCCGCATCCAGCGAGCCCGATCCTGGCACCGCTTGTGTACGACCCCGCGAAAGCCCGCAGTTCGTACAGTCGGAAATTCGGCTTACAAGTAAATCGTACTGGGACACTGGACAACCCGTTCTTCAAATAGGCCGGAAGGGAAACCGGAACAGCATAGCGTAAATGCTATACGAACGCCTTCACCCAAGTAAAGGATACATTTACCCTCAACACTCGCCTTTTGAACCTGCGGGGGATCCCAAGACTATATGCCGAAGCCCACGGCCAGGTCTATGAGGGCGTCCATTCCAAAATACCCGGCCAGAGCGATCATGGTTATCTTAATTCCCTTTCCAAGCGCGACGACCGGCACAAAGCGGTTAAGTGGATAGCGCGCGGCCCCCGCCCAAATGCCCGCAATGTCGAAGGGCACCGGCAGGATAGCGAACCAGAATAGAACGACCGATCCCCACCTTCCGGTCCACGACTTGAATCGCTCGACACGCGGACTCGCCGGCAGCATGACGCTCCCCCTGTGTCCCAGGTAGTAGCCTATTAGCTCACCTAACATTGCGGCTATTCCGCCTATTGCTCCGACGGCAAATGGGTTGAGAATCGCCCCCATCGCGAAAGTGTACGCGTAGGATGGCGTAGGAATCGCCAGCATGGCGCTGTTGCCGAACTCCACCGCCGCGACTCCGACATAACCCCAGTTGCCGAGGGATTCGAGACGCGGCGCGAACTTGATTAGCAGGAAGAAAAGCGCAATGGAGGACAGCGCCATGAATCCCAATTGGAGCGTGAGGCCCAGAGATGGCCTGATGATAATGGGAGACGGGGCTGTGGAAGCCTCGGAGATGTCGGCTGTCGAGACCTTGTGGAAGGGTTGCAGACCTGTCCCGGTCGCTTCGAGTCTACCCACAGCCAGCGCGTCAGTAGATAGTGGCGCTACCGTAGGCGTTTCAGGCTTGTCGCCCACCAAAACCTGAGTGCGGGCATTGTCGAACTTGATGTTCACTTCGTATCCTCGCTAAGGATATTAACTGCTGCCCCACAGACTGTATATTAACTCCTCCACACAATAGACGCTTAGTGAAATTAGGTCAGAGATTGTTAGGTTTTGATATATTTCTAGTATATCGTAAAAATTTTCGGTCTGCCCAATTATTCTTGTCCGCGTAGGTGGGCATGAGCGGAATCGCAGCCGATTACATCCTCCCACCTGAAAAATTCCGCTCCCCTGTTACAATGCCGAACAAACTCACAATGCGGAGGCAATGAATATGGCGGGCATGATCGCGCTGGTAGGCGGAGACGAATTCAGGGAAGGCTGCGAGCCTATGGACGAGGCCATTCTGGCCGCAACAGGCAAGTCCGCGCCCGTCGCGCTGATAATTCCAACCGCGGCGGCCTTCGAGAGGCCGGATATCGCCGCTCAGAACGGAGCGCGGCACTTCACATCACTGGGCGCGGACGCACACCCCCTGATGGCGCTGGATCGAAGAGGCGCTATGGACATCGGCCTCGCCTCCGAGATTGATTCAGCCGATCTTGTATATCTGACCGGCGGCAATCCGGCGCACCTGCTTGAGACTCTCTCCGCATCCACGCTTCTCGGCAGAATCACAGACGCGCTGGAACGTGGCGCGGTACTGGCGGGGTCGAGCGCCGGGGCGATGGTCATGGGAAGCTGGATGCGGTTCCGTGAATGGCGACGCGCGCTGGGTATAGTGGAGGGAATCGCAACTCTGCCCCACCACGAGCGCTCCGACCCGGATTCCACCCTGCGAGACCTCGACGCCTCCGAGCCCAAAGAACTAAACGCCATCTTCGGAGTGGATGGACGCTGCGGCGCGCTGAACGGGCCGGATGGCTGGACCGCGCTCGGCCCCGGATACGTAACAGTCTATCGAAACGGCTCCTGGCATAGATACGCAGACGGCGATACATTCACCACCGGCTAAACAGCGCTGTCATTCCCGTGAAAACGGGAACCCGAAGGGCTCGCCGCTCGGCAATCCACGAGTCGCCATAGAGAAAGCCGACCTAGTTCACGTCCAGCTCGCGCGCCACGTTTGCCATCTGGACCGCGGCAACGCCTGCGCCGTAGCCGTTGTTGCCCTGCTTGCCGCCCGCGCGGTTGATCGCCTGCTCCACCGTGTCCGTAGTAAGCACGCCGAATATCACCGGCACACCGCTCGACAGTGAAGCGTTGGCAATGCCCTTCGCCGCCTCGCCCGCGACATGGTGATAGTGGTCCGTCTCCCCGCGAATGACCGCCCCAAGACAGATAACCGCGTCATACTGGCCCGACTCCGACAGCTTCTTGGCTACCAGCGGTATCTCGAAAGACCCCGGGACCGTGACGACCGTAACGTCTTCGTCCCGGACGCCGTGGCTGCCGAGCGCGGCCTTTGCGCCGTCAAGAAGCCGGGACGTTATGAAGTCGTTGAAGGATGCGACGACTATGCCCATACGCAGGCCGTCTCCGTTCAGCGAGCCGTGTATCTCGCGGGTCACTCGGCGGCCTCCGGCATCGGATCCAGCATATGTCCCATCCGCGTGCGCTTGGTCTCCAGGTAGCGCCGATTCTCCGGCGTCACACCCGCTATGATGGGCTCCTGACCCACTATCTCCAGGCCGAATCCCTCCAGTCCCACGCGCTTCTGCGGATTGTTGGTCAGCAGACGCATCTTCTTCACGCCCAGATCAATGAGTATCTGCGCGCCGACCCCATACTGCCTGGGATCGGGCGCGAAACCGAGCGCGATGTTCGCGTCAACGGTGTCCATCCCGTCGTCCTGAAGGGCATAGGCCCTCAGTTTATTGTGGATTCCTATGCCGCGACCTTCCTGTCGCATATACAGGAAGACTCCCACGCCTTCCTTCTCGATTGCCCTGAGGGCCAGTTCCATCTGGCCGCCGCAATCGCAGCGCACGCTTCCGAACACATCTCCGGTCAGGCATTCCGAGTGTACCCTGACCAGCACGGGCTTGCCCAAGTCCAGATCGCCCTTCACCAGCGCTATGTGCTCGTTCGGGTCAACGATGCTCTTATACGAGACAGCCTTGAATTCACCGTGCATGGTCGGAACTCGGGCCTCGGCGACCCTCTCTATCAGCTTCTCGTGTTCGCGTCGGTAGGTGATTATGTCCGCGACCGTAACTATCTTCACATCGTGAGCGCGGGAGAACTCGGTGAGCGCGGGCATTCGCGCCATCGTCCCGTCTTTGGCCATCACCTCGCATATCACCGCCGCCGGATAGAGACCCGCCAGCTTCGTTAGATCTACGGACGCCTCGGTCTGGCCCGCGCGCTTGAGTACGCCGCCCTCCATGTACCTGAGGGGGAATATGTGCCCCGGCCTGCCCAGGTCTTCGGGAAGAGTGTTGGAGTCTATCAGCGCCTCGATGGTTGCGGCTCTGTCGTATGCCGATATGCCGGTCGTCGCGCCTTTGAGGACATCCACCGATACGGTGAACGCGGTGCCCAGCCTCGCGGTGTTGTCCTGCGTCATCATCGGCAGCCTGAGCTCTTCGAGCCGCTTGCCTAGCATCGGAACGCAGATCAGGCCGCGTCCGTGCGTAGCCATGAAGTTGATGTCGTCCGGGGTGATCTTCTCCGCGGCCATGGCGAGGTCGCCCTCGTTCTCGCGGTCCTCATCATCCACGATGATGACCATCTTCCCCGCCCGTATATCGGCAATCGCCTCTTCGACTGTAGCTATGCTCATTGATGGATCCTCGCGGTCAGAAAGGGGCCGTCTCGCTCACGCCTCGACCTCATTCATCCATGAACAGAAAGTTCACTCCCCTTCAAAACGTACTTCGCCATGATATCCGCTTCCAGGTTCACTGCGTCTCCGACTTCCAATCCCGCAAACAGAGTGTGTTCGAGGGTATAGGGGATGATGGCCACCACGAATGTGTGATTGGTACAGTTTACAACTGTTAGACTCACCCCGTCCACAGCTATGAATCCTTTCTCCACGATGAAGCGCGTCACGCTGTCCGGAGCTTCGAACTCGAACAGGTGGGAGTTGCCTTCCGGGGTGATCGAGAGCACGGTTCCGGCGTCGTCAACGTGCCCCTGCACGACGTGACCGCCGAACCGTCCGTCCGCCCTGAGAGGGCGTTCCAGGTTGACCGGAGAACCAGCGCTCAACCCGCCCAGGTTCGTCCTGCGCCGCGTCTCGGGAACGGTGTCAACCCAGAATACGTCATCCTCGATTTGGATAACCGTCAGGCACGCGCCATTCACGCTGACGCTGTCCGAAACCGCGATGTCCTCCATTACGACCGACGCGCGTATGCCCAGCCCGGTCTCGGACACCTCAACTACGCTCCCGACTTCCTCGACAATTCCGGTAAACATCTGACACATCCCTCTGAAAGGCTGAAAAGATATTAGCGAAACGGAGGGAAATTGTGAATACCGCACCCGCTGTCATTCCCGATTCAGACAACATCACAACGTCCAATGACCGCCACGTCCCCGCCGAATCTCTCTATCTTCACTCCGCTCAGGCGTATCGCGTCCGACATCAGCGCGGCGCCCTGTCCACCCACCGGAGAAGGCGCCCTGTCCCCGCCTATGATCACCGGCGCGACGAACGCCACAACCCTGTGCGCCAAGCGAGCGTCCAAAAGCGAGCCTGCGAGCGTACCTCCACCCTCCACCAGCACGCTCGTCACCTCGCGCCGTCCCAGCTCGGCAAGCAGCACCCTCAGGTTTACACGTCCATCGCCTGCAGGAGCGAAGAACACCTCCGCGCCCGCAGACTCAAGCGCATCCCTGACATCCCCACTGATTTCCGACACCGCGACCAGCGTCTTGCCCGGCTGACTCAACATCGTCGCGTCCGGCGGCATATTGCCGCGGCTGTCCACAACCACCCGGAGCGGCTGTCGGGCGAGCGGCGCGTCATTCGAGTCCCTGGCCGTGAGCTGTGGGTCGTCTGCCAGCACAGTCCCTATTCCCGCCACTATCGCGTCGCTCCGCGCCCTGAGCGTGTGTACATACCTGCGCGACTCCTCGCGCGTAATCCACTTGGAGTCGCCCGCGCGAGTAGCAATCTTGCCGTCCAGGCTCATCGCGAACTTCAGAGTCACCAGCGGCGTTCCGGTTTTGGTGTACATGGCATGGGGAGCGGCCAATTCTTCGGCCTCCTCACGACATTCGCCCAGAAT
>JAAXHY010000373.1 GCA_012270665.1 Dehalococcoidia bacterium | reverse complement strand
ACGGGAGATCGGGGGCCAACCGCGGCGCTGGCGCTCGGCGGCCTCTGCATACAGAGAGTATAGCCGACGGGAGACCGGAGACCAAACGCAACAACTCTCCTTCACATCCATATCATCCTTGTGCTACTCTAAGAACAAAGAATCTAGGGACTCGGCCCAACCGCTAAGAACGGCAGCCAACCTCATGTGCGCCAGCATACATAAAGTTGAGATTATACAATGTGAAATCCGAAGCGCGAGAAACATCTCTCCAAAGCTAACGCTGGGAAAACTCTGGACAACGCTGGATGAAAACCGACCCAGTCCGACCCAGAGGCCTACCTGTTAAATGCCCAGTTCAAACCACCGCAAATATAAACCAACATATATAACTCCCCTCCGCGCTCCACGACTTACCGCCCGATCCTGAAATTCGCTCAAATTATCCGAACGAATGTATTTACATTCGGGAATCTCTTTGATATACTCACCTCAAGCGCCAGAAATCAAGACAGTTTCGGAGAAGATAGCATGGACGAGAAAAGACGCGAGGCCCTCGAAGTTGCCATAGGCCAGATAGACAGGCACTTCGGCAAAGGCGCCATCATGAGGCTCGGCGAGGACAAGGCCACCGTACAGATAGACGCCATACCCACCGGCTCACTGGCCTTGGACGACGCGCTCGGCGTCGGCGGAATACCCCGCGGTCGCATCATCGAGGTATATGGCGCGGAATCCTCGGGCAAGTCCACCCTCTCATACCACATCATGGCCGAGGCCCAGAAGATGGGCGGAACTGCCGCCTACATAGACGCCGAGCACGCGCTCGACCCGGGCTACTCCGCCCGCTGCGGCGTCAACCTGGACGACCTTCTGCTCTCACAGCCCGACAGCGCAGAGCAGGCCCTCGAGATATGCGAATACCTCGTGCGCAGCAGCGCGGTTGACATAGTCGTCATAGACAGCGTGGCCGCCCTCGTTCCCAAGGCCGAGATAGACGGCGACATGGGCGACACCCACGTCGGATTGCAGGCCAGGCTAATGTCCCAGGCCCTCAGAAAGCTCACCGCCGCCATCAGCCGCTCCGACTGCTCCGTCATCTTCATCAACCAGATACGCGAGAAGGTCGGGGTCATCTGGGGCAGCCCCGAGGTAACCCCCGGAGGCCGCGCGCTCAAGTTCTACAGCTCCGTCCG
>JAAXHY010000211.1 GCA_012270665.1 Dehalococcoidia bacterium | reverse complement strand
GCTCCGTAGTGGGCGATCCTTCCTGCGGATGATTCGGGCCAGTAGTTCAACTGGGTATCGGGACGTGGGAGAAAGACGTCGGGCGATGCGGTCTCGTAGCCTGATACCTCAGTCGCCAGTTCCGAAAGACCCTCGTTGACCCATGTATCCTCCCCCGTGTCCTGGTTGAAGTGAACGGCGTGCTGGAATTCGTGGGCCAGGACGGACATATAGAAGTCTGAGCCGGGTTCGAGGAGTTCGGTGTCTATGTAGATGATCTCGCCCTCGTTGCTGTGGGGATGCACCTCTGCCGGGTACTCATCACTCGGACCGTAGTACCCAGCCGCGCCGTCCAGCTTGGAATGCAGGACTATCAGACGCGGATCTCCATCTATGCCCGGGCTCCGTATATCGCCGAAAGTATCCACGATGGCGGGTCTCACCTGCCGCTCGAACAGTCTCGCTCCCTCCTCCAAGCCGGCTTGGTTGACGGTTACGGCATCGTCTATGAACCAGTAGGCGTTCTCGCTCAGCGCTCTGAGAGTCGCGCTGATTCTCGTGGCCGAGCCATCATCAAGATCGGTTAGCCAGAAGTCGCGCTGGTCTCCAACGGACATCGGCTTGGCGGGTTCAATCGGCGTGTCGGCGATCACCACTCCCTTGAGACGCACAGCGAGTTCGCTGAGGTCCCTGTCGGGAGGCACGAAGTAAACGAGCCTATCCTGGAACTGCGACGCAGGAGATGTCCTACCCCTGTTCCGTGAGCTTGGCGGCGCGGTTGGCGTCGGTTCGGGAACTGATGTCGGGGTGAACTTCTCCGTCCTTGCCTGCTCAGTCGGTCGGGGTGTGGGCGACATCGTAGGGTGTGCGGTCGGTGGCGTTGCCGCGAGTGTCTGCGTGGAGGTCACAGTGATATGGGTCTGTGGCTGAGCGTCGGAAGGCTCTGCTCCACAGGCCAAAATCGCGGTGGCGAAAATCGCCAGCGTTAGCGCGATGAGCGGCCTCGATGTCCGCGGTTGTACGTCTGCGATTGTCGGGCGGTCGCTCTCTATCATCGTTCCCATGTCATATTAAGATACGACCGCTTACCCTTCGCCGATCTGACTACGCGGACGGTATCGCCGTGCCGGGCGTCTTCATTACCATGCTATAGATGGAGGTGTTCGCGGTGAAGTACATCGTGCGATTCTCCGGACCTCCCCATCCGCAGTTGGCCGGATACTCCGGGAGGCGAATGATACCCATCAACTCGCCGGACGGGTCGAACACCCAGCACCCGTCCGGGCCTGTGCAATAGACTCGGCCCTCTATGTCCACCTTCATGCCGTCCGGCACGCCGTTGTTAGCCGACTCGGAGGGCATATCGGCGAAGTGGCGGACGCCGGATACGTCGCCGTCGGAATCGAGGTCGTAGGCGAGGATGTACTGGCCGGGCCGCGTGTTCGCGACGTATAGGACGCTCTCGTCCGGCGAAAACGCTATCCCGTTCGGATACTCGATACCGGGCGCGATCATGTCCACCGCGCCGTCGGGCCGGATGCGATGGACGCTGTTGAACTGCATATCCACGTCAGCCGGATCGAGCCGTTCCCTGCCCGGATTGGTGAAGTACAGGCTGCCGTCCGACCTGCCCACCACGTCGTTGGGACGGTTGATGCGCTGGCCGTTCCAGTTGTCGGCGAGAACGCTGTACGATCCGTCCTCCTCGAGGCGGGTCACCCGCCGGTTTATCATCTCGCAGACCACCTGCCTGCCTTGCAGGTCGAAAGTCATCCCGTTGGACTCGCCGCTGTTCTCACGCGCGAGTTCCGGTTCTCCGCCGGGCTCCAGCCTGAATATCTGGCTGCGCCGTATGTCCACGAACAGCAGATACCCGTCCGCGTGCCACAATGGGCCTTCCGTGAACACGAAGCCCGTAGCCAGCCGTTCGGCCTCCGCCGACTCCACGATTTCACTAAGCCTGTCGGTCATGGGACATTCTCCTGGTTATAGGGTATTACGGCAGGGTTTCGACGCCCGCGTTGGAAGTGGCCTGAGAGAGTCTGCGGTCCAGCGTGGCAAGCGGCAGCCTGCGTCGCAGTGCCAACTCAAGGTACATTGCGTCGTACATTGTCAGGTTGTATAGCCTCGCCAGATAGAGGTCATCTTCAAAAAGCGCCTCAGCATCTGTATGTAAACGGAGACTGCCTAAAGATGACATACGGCTAGGAATATCTTCCAGCGCAATTCTCCCTCTCCGCGCTCCAACTAGCAGCGTGTTCCACATTTCAAGACTCCAATGTTGCGGAACAAATCCAGAGCTATCGCCGCGGAGTTCAGCTAACAAAACATCTGCCATAGGGTTAGACTCGTCGTTGAACACCCATACGGCGGAAACAGATGCATCTACGACAAACGCGCTCACTCTCTCGCGTATCGCCACTCTATGAACTCTTCGACGGAAACGTTGACTTTATCCCACCCTTTTCGGGCTTCCAAAAATTTCTCTACGCCCTGTCTGCGGCGCTCTCGCTCCTCTTCAGAATTCAAGTGCGTTTCATCTGTCGGAACTAGGGCGGCCACTTTGAAGCCATTGCGGATTATGGCGATGGACTCGCCGTTTGCTACGGCCTCGATCAGCTCAGAGAAGCTCTCTTTGGCTTCTTCTTCCTGTATAAAGCGCATGATAGTCTCCGTCCGGTTGTTGCGGTCAGTATCATTGTATCAGGCTGTCCTAGCCGTCTTCCCTGAATATCTCGTCGCCGCGCTGCAATCTCACGGCGATGCCGTATGTCTGGTTCACCGCCCTTGGCGTGGGATAGTGCGCCGCCAGGAATCTTGCCAGCCCGATCAGCACGTGCCTCGCCGAGTCCGTTCCCCTGCGATCCTCGTACTGCTTCAGCGCCGCCTCGACTATCTGGAAGTGGTGGAAGGTCGAGTCCTCCCGCAGCATCGCGTGGGCCAGCACGGGCAGGACCCCGTCCGGATCGGGGGACCCGGATACGTAGTCACTCACCAGACTGGCGGACTGCTCCACCTGTTGTTGCGAGTCCATCGCTTTCAGGATGCTTTCGCCCAGATCTTCATGGGGCCGCGCGCCGTTCGGATCGGGGAGACGCTGCGCGGGCATATTGAGAAAGCGGTCCAGATATATGCTCATAGCCACGTCGAACACGGCGCGGGTGAGTTCGATGGACGGTGCCCGCTTCAATGCCTGGTGAAGCGCGTTCGCCGCTGTGAGCGTGTTGTGTACAGTGTCCCAGTCACCGAACTCGTTGGAAGTGTGAAATCGCGCCATTCTCAGGAAGGCGGCGTATGCGACCGCGCTCCCCATCTGTTCCTCGGTCGCGCCCTCCGCGACTGCGTCCTTGAGAACTTCGATGGTAGCCACAGGGTCGTCTTCCAGTATGACGCCGACGAGCGCGTCCTCCGCGTCCCACTCGCCACGTGACTTCGCTCCCTCTTCCCACAGACCGGGTAGCGCGTCCCGCGCCTCCCATACCAGCGACGACAGGTCTATCGGGTTACGCCAGGAGTTGAGTTCCTCGCTGCGTCTCGCGGAGGCCATGCCGTGCACCAGGCTGGTCAGAACCTGCCCCGCGTGTTCCCAGCCTATGTGGTCAAGAATCTCGAACGCCTTGTTGCAGAAGTCCAGCACATGGCCCGCGTCCAGGTATATCCTGTCGGTGGCGGCCGCGAACACGATATCCGCGATCTCGCGCTGGGATATGCCCAGGTCTATCGCCGTTCGCAGCGAGCGTTCCGCGCCCTCGTCGTCTCGCACCTCGATGAAACTTCGGAACCAGTCCTTGAACACCTCCGGCCTGGTCTCGCCGGTGGGCAGGGGGTCCACTAGGAAGCGGGGCGGCCTTCCGGCGCACTCCGAAGCAACCTGCCTGAGTCCCTGGTACAACGCTCGCGGCCTGTCTTCCTCATTGAGCCTTTCCCGGATGTTCGCGGCGCAGGTCAGCATCGTCATCGCCTGTCCCCAGCCCTGCGCCGAGTAGGTCGTGCCGAATTGCGCCCCTATTGTCAGCGGGACTCGGTAGTCCGCTTCGGACGAGTTCAGCCCGAGCGCCGACTTTGCTACCACCAGCCGGATGTTGTGCTCCAGCCCGTCTTCGAGGCGATGCGACCAGCGTTCGATTGGGTCCGGTTCCGGCGGACTGGGATCAACCCACACATCACCATCCTCCACGGACACCGGGAACGACCTCACGTCGTCCGCGAAGGGGTCGAAAGTGCCGCCGCTCGAAAGGTCGAACCGGGCGTGGTGCCAGTGGCAGGTGAGAATGCCGTTCTTGACGGTCCCCCTGTCCAGCGGGAAGCCCATGTGCGGACACCTGTTGTCCACCGCGGCGAACTCGTCATCGCGCCTGAATACCGCTATCGTATGCCCGCCACCCGTCACGACCATACACCCTCGCTGCTTCACCTCTTCCACGCTGCCGACTCTGATCAGGTTCTTCGTCGCTGCGGTCATGATGGCCTCCCTACGCCCTTATGTTAAGTTTCGATTATCCGCTCCCGGCTCTCGATCTTATGTTGTTATGAGTATCTGCGGCGCGGGCGGACTCTTATACCCATCCGCGCCATTGCAACTACGCTTCCGGCGGTACGGTCGCCTAGCTGACCTTGGCGAGCTTGGTGAAGCTGCGGAGCTCTTTGGGCGGGTCCATGCGGCTGCCCCGGATGGTGAAGGACACCTCTCCGACGTATATGTTCCCGCTGCTGTCCACTCCCATGCCGTGCGGTGCTATGAACGCGCCGGACTCTTCGCCCTCGTCGTCCGCGCCGAGCAGGGCGAGCCGCTTGCCGCTGTTGTCGTAGATGGTCACCCGGTGTCCGTGTCGCGGCGGTGTCGGATCGGCCTGGGTCGCGCCGGGCAGTTCGCCGACGTAGATGTTGTCGTCCGGGCCGATGGTCATGCCGTTGGGCATGTGTATGTTGTTCCACACGTCTAGCACATTGCCGTCGCCGTCGAAGACCTGAATTCGGTGCGCCTCACGGTCAGCGACCAGTACGCGGTCATCGTTGTCCACTGCTATGTTGTGGGGACGCAGGAACTCGCCCGGGTCGATTCCAGGGCCACCCCAACTCTTCACGTACTCGCCGTCGCCGGTGTACTTGTGGACGTTGAAGTTGCCATAGCCGTCCGAGATGTAGATGTGGCCGGTCTTCCTGGAGACGGCGGCGTGGGTGGGTCTGTTGAAGGGATCTCCCTTCCAAATCTCCGACGAGACGCCGGGAGTGCCGATGGTCATCAGAAGTTCACCCTCGCGCGTGAACTTGGTCATCGTGTGGATGCCGTCGTCCACGCAGTAGATCGTGTCTTCCGGCCCGACGTATATGCCGTGCGTGCGGTTGCCGAATATGCCCTTGCCGAAGCCCCGCGCGAAGTTCCCCTCCTGGTCGAAGACCATCACGGGGTAGTCTGGATTGCGGCTGAAAGCGTACACGTCGTCCTGCGAATCCACGGCCACGCCGGGAGTCTCGATCAGTCTCGCGCCCTCGGGCATCTTGTGCCAGTCAATGATGTGCTCGTATCTGAAATCGCCTTCTCCGATTATCGCGCCCATACTGGTGTCTCCTTATTCTCTTAGCTCACGCGCGCCATAAGAATTACAACTCTACCCTGTTTAT
The DNA here is from genome assembly GCA_012270665.1 of Dehalococcoidia bacterium. Next base: position 446 of record JAAXHY010000211.1, on the reverse strand, counting down.
ATTCCGCATTGTACTCCCTGACTCCGGGCGCAGCGCTATACCCAACAACTATAGGTACGACCTCCTCTCCAAATATCTTATGGAGTAATTCCGATGTCATAAAAGATCGTTCCACGTCGTCGTCCTGAATTGAACTCGCGGCTTCTATTGTGAAATATACGATAGCCTCGTCATCCCGTCTGCGAGCGCGTACAACCATATCTGTTTGTCGTATCCGCTGATGCTGATGCCTGTCAATGACACCGGTTCCCATGGCTCGGTCTATCTCTGGCAAGAATTCAGGATCCACCACTGGATGTCGGTCCTGATATACAAGTGTTTGGATATCATCCACCCTGAACCGCGCCTCGAGTCGGTTGGGAACTATGACCGCTAACTTTCGTTCCAACTCTGAGCCTACTAGGTAGGCTATGTTGTCAAGCATCCGGTTCTGCGTCTCAAGCAAC
>JAAXHY010000528.1 GCA_012270665.1 Dehalococcoidia bacterium | reverse complement strand
GACGGCTCCAAGACCACCGAGCGGCTGGTGAAGGTCGTGGACGCCGTTCGCAACAAGTACGGCTTCAAGGGATACATCCACATGAAGGTGATGCCCGGCGCCGAGTACGAGTACGTCGAGGCGGCTTACCGGCTCGGAACCAGGCTGTCGGTCAACATGGAGACTCCCACGGTCGAGCATATGCAGAAACTCAGCAAGATGAAAGACCTCAAGAGGGACATCCTCGATCCGATGGAGTGGGTTCACAACCTTACCGAGGACCACACCAACGGCGCTGTCGGACAGGCGACCCAGCTTGTCGTCGGCGCGGCGGACGAGTCCGACCGCGACATCTTCGGGCGCATGGACCAGCTATACACCGAGTGGAAACTGAAGCGCATCTACTACGCCCCGTTCCGTCCGGTGCGCTACACGCCTCTCGAGGAGCATCCACCAACGCCCATGGCCAGAAGTCACAGGCTCTACCAGGTGGACTGGCTCAAGCGCGTCTATCGCTTCTCCAACGACGAACTCGACCTCGCATTCGCGGACAACGGATTCCTCCCCCTCGACCAGGACCCGAAGACCTCCATCGCGGTCGAAAATCTGGACGCCTTTCCTATGGACGTGAACCACGCCAAGCGTGACCAACTGCTTCGCGTGCCCGGTGTCGGCCCCAAGTCTGCGGAGCGCATAGCCCGAAACCGGAGCAAACACAGCATAGACACATGGCGGGACCTCACCGCGATGGGTGTGGTGCGAAAGCGAGCGTGGCCATTCCTCGCGTTCCCCGGCCATCGCCCGCCTCGCGCCAAGCAGCTCAGGCTGGACATGTTTGGCGAGGATGCGAGGGAAAAGCGCAGGGCGCAGACGGTCGAGAGCGTGTCCCCGTCCGCCGCCCCCTGCGGCGAGCGTATGACCTGTACGGGCTGCCCGATGCTGGGTATGCCCGGCCACCCAAGCGCGGACAGCGTGAGCGCGCTCCCGATGGCGGGGTGAAACCGGCTTGCGGAAACCCTCTCATGTTCACACCTCGCGGATGTCCGCCGTCCAGGTGATCTCGATAGCGTCCTTCACGCTCTCGTGCGCCGGACAGCCCTGCGGATGTACCCTGAGAGTGCGCTCCGCTGCATCGCGCTTGTCAGCCGGAACAGGAAACTCGTAGTGTACGTTGATGTTGGTAATCCTAATCGTCTGTCCGACGCCCTCGATTCGACCCTCCACCTCGGCATCGTAGTCTTCGGGGGCTATCTCGATTCCGCGCGCTTCCAGCGCGCGCCGCAGAGTGCCGTACATTCAACCGCCGACTGCCGACACTATATGGTCGAGCGTGGACGCTATGGGAGGCGCGTCCTCAGGAGCTCCGTAGTATTCCTTCAGCTTTCCCTGCACCGCGTATACCACGGGCGCTGGTACTTCGCCCATGTACGAGTGCCGGAGTCCTCGGTTCATCTCCAGCTTATTGCGTGATACGTAGAGAAAATCGTCAGCCATAGTTCGCGCTCCTGCAGATTGCTTGATACTCCCGACATTATACGATTCTCAGAGGAAGCAAGTGTAAGCCGGAGCCGCGCCATTACTCGCTCTGTGTTGTACAATCTCCACCCAGATGCACCCGGATACCGACACCCATTAGGACGATACCGAATTGATAAATCTCTACAACATCCTGAAACCCTATATCATCGTGTTCACCGCCAGCGCGTGTACCCTCATAATCGAGATCGTCGCGGGCAGGATACTCGCCCCGACGATAGGCGTCTCGCTGTACACCTGGACGAGCATCATCGGCATAGTGCTCGCTGGAATCAGCCTCGGCAACTACCTGGGAGGGCGCATAGCGGACAGATATCCTCATCCCACGACCCTCGGCATCATACTTCTGGCGAGCGGGGTCGCGAGCATCGCGATCCTGCCTATTGACCAACTCGCCTCCGACGCCTTCTTGGGACTCCCCATCATTCCACGGATAGTCCTGCTCACCGTCGTTCTGTTCCTCGTCCCCGCCGTAATACTTGGAATGGTGTCGCCCGTCGTCATCAAGCTCAGACTCTCCGACCTGACCGAGACGGGCAACGTCGTGGGCAAGATATACGCCGTCTCCACCGCTGGCAGCATTCTCGGAACGTTCCTCACAGGATTCGTCTTGGTACAGCTTCTCGGCACTCGGCTCGTCATCCTCATCGTGTCGCTCATACTCGTCGCCATGGCCGTCATATTCGGAAACCTCTCCCGCGCATGGAAAACCAACGCGCTACTCGGCATCCTGGCCTTGGTCGTACTCGCCGCCAGTGTATGGACGGACAGCCTGGACAGCGACTGCGTGCGCGAGAGTAACTACTACTGCATCAAGATCAGGGCGCGCGACATCGAAGACCGCGAGGTGCGGATACTCTACCTCGACGCGCTGCTTCATAGCTACGTGGACATCAAAGACCCGCTATTTCTCCACTACTCATACGAAAAGGTATTCGGCGATGTCGCTTCCGAGATCGCTCACAGGAATCCCAACATGGACTCTCTGTTCATCGGCGGCGGTGGATATACCATGCCGAGGTTCTTGGAGGTCATGTTTCCCAGCGTGAGCGTCGAGGTGGTCGAGATAGACCCTGAGGTGACAGAGGTCGCCACCGAGTACCTCGCTCTTCCCCTGAACACAAGCATCATTACCTATATCGAGGACGCTCGCACCAAGCTCCAGGAATTACCCAAGGGCAAGTACGAATTCATCGTCGGCGACGCCTTCAACGACGTATCGGTGCCTTACCACCTCACGACACTCGAGTTCAACGAGATGGTGTACGAGCTTCTCTCAGAGGACGGCGTTTACGCGATAAACATAGTGGACAAGATGCACAGCGGCCGCTTCCTGCGCTCGGTGGTTGCGACGCTCCAGAAGACTTTCCCCTACGTATATGTGATGCGGGACAACACATTATGGGATAGCGACGACCGATATACCTTCGTTGTGGCCGCCTCGCGCAGGCCGCTCGATGCGCCGGATCTCGCCTCGGCCAACCGCGAACTGGACAGGGGAGCCATAGTGACCCACTTCATGCCGGAAGCAGAGTTCGCCCGCTGGCTGGCTGGCGGTCGCTTCTCCATTCTCACCGATGACTTCGTTCCGGTGGATGGGATGCTAGCGCCCCTCTATCTCGAAAGCCGCTAGTCAGCCCTTGAATATCACAGCCAGCAGCGCGCCAACCACGGTTGCCCACACCCCGAACGTAAGCCCAATTTGGATATTCATGCGCGTTTCAATCGAATTCATCCGCGCATTCAGATTGCGATCCAGCGACTCGATCTGGTCAATTGTCTCTTCGAGCCAACTCACCCTGTTTTCCAAGCCTCTATCGTTTTCTTCGACAACCATTCAGTAACTCCCGTGTCTGTACCTTACACCAGATTCAGACACGGGAGTTCTATCTCAACATCCCTAGCGCAACATTGTCTATCAGCCTGACTCTGCCGATGTGGACCGCCATCGAGACGAGGGCGGGACGGTCAACGGACTCAAGCTCCACCAGAGTCTCCGCGTCCGCGACCGACACGTAATCCACCGACGCGGACGGCTCGGCTTCCAGTAGAGCCAGCATCTCACGGCGCATAACTTCTGCGTTCCGAACCCCGTCCGCGTACAGCGTTTCAGACAGCGTAAGCGCTCTATACAGGGATAGAGCGGCCTCCCGGTCCTCGGAAGACAGGTATGCGTTCCGGCTCGACAGGGCCAGTCCGTCCGGATCGCGCACCGTCGGCATCACTATGACCTCGGCGCCCAAGTCGAGGTCGGCGTTGAG
>JAAXHY010000376.1 GCA_012270665.1 Dehalococcoidia bacterium | reverse complement strand
ATCGCAGCGAGATATAGGGGACTTCTGCGAACGGTGGCAGATCACGGAACTCGCATTGTTTGGTTCGGCGCTGAGGGATGATTTTGGTCCAGACAGCGATGTGGACGTGCTAGTTAGTTTTGATGGAGACGCCAGGCACACGCTGTTCGATATGAATCGCATGGAAGAAGAACTGGAGTCCATGTTCGGACGACGGGTTGATCTTGTCAGTCGGCGCGGGATCGAAGGGAGCCGGAATCACCTGCGGCGTAGGGCGATTTTGGAATCGGCCGAGGTCATTTATGGGACGTGACTCGGCGTACATCCTCGACATCTTCACATCAGCTCAGTTGATACGCTCTTATGTCGAGGGTATGGGACTGGATGAGTTTCTGGCCGATACGCAGTTGCAAGACTCGGTTATTCGACGCATCGAGGTCATCGGTGAAGCTTCGGGACGGATTTCTTCACAGTTCCAAGAAGCGCATCCAGAGATTCCGTGGCAAGATATGAGAGGAATGCGGAACCGGATGATTCACGGTTACGACGATATTGACTTCGATATCGTCTGGAATACAACTCAGCAGAGCATTCCACATCTACTGGAACTAATCGAACCGCTATTAGATATCGAAACTAGCTGATCCGAAGCCAGTTGATTGACTGATATCTATTAGAATTCGAGGATGGTTCTCATGCCACATTCGTCGGGACAGGGATGCCCGGGATGTTGACCCGGACGCTGCCGACCGTGTTCCAGGTGGTGAAGAAGAGGGTCTTCCAGTCATCTCCGCCGAAGGCGACGTTGGTGGAGGCGTCGTGGCCGTGGACTACTGTACCCAGATGGTTTCCATTGGCATCTATGGCCCAGACCCCGCCGGAGCCGCCGCAGTAGATGTTGCCCTCGACATCCACCTTCATGCCGTCCGGGACACCCGGGCGGTCGCCGCTCAGATCGCACAGCACGCGGTCGGAGGCGAGCGCCAGAGTTCCGTTGGGCTGGACGTCGAAGGCGCGTATGTGTTGTCTGCGGGTGTCGTTGACGTACAGGACGCTTTCGTCGGGGGAGAAGGCAATGCCGTTTGGCGTGATGAAGTCGCCGACGAGCAGGGTGATTTCGTCCAGGTCGGGGGAGACCATATAGACGCCGGAGTAGTCCAGATCGAGACCGGGCGCGGGCGCGCCCGGGTCTGTGAAGTAGATGCTGCCGTCGGACTTGACGACGACGTCATTGGGACGGTTTAGACGAGAGCCGCGATACCTGTTGGCTATGACGGTTATCTCGCCGTCGGAGTCCTGGCGAGTGACGCGGCGCGCGCTGTGTTCGCAGGCGAGCAGCCTGCCCTTGAGGTCGCGGGTGAGTCCGTTGGCGTGGTTGGTGGGCCGCTGAAAGAGGGATATGCCTTCGTCAGGTGACCATTTCATGCGTCTGTTGTTGTGTATGTCGCTGAACAGCAGGTAGCCGCCGTCGCTCCACCAGAGGGGGCCTTCGGCTGGGCCGCCTTCGCCGCCAAAGCCGTCGCCAAGTTCTTGTATCTGCTGGTCAACGGAAAGTAGGCGGTCTAGGTCTGGGGATATTCTTTCTATGGGCATGATTTTTCTCCGAAGATAGTTTTTAGTTCTTAGTACCGGGGCGGTATGTGAGTAGTTAGGAGAAGATGTCTCTTACGGGGATCGTCCAGCCGGGGACGACGTCGCCGCCGTCCAGTATGTCCTCTTCAGACAGGGTAATCGGTTCTTCAGCGGGTAGATGAACGGTTACATCGCGTCTGCGGGAGTTTATCACGACTACCATACGGGTTCCTGCTTCCAGCCAGTCTCTGACTTTTTCTGTCACCCGGCTAAGGCGGTCGCTGGGTGATACTACTTCTACTGCCAGATCCGGGGCGCCTGGGAAGAAACTGCCAATCTCACCAATATCTTCCAGGCGATCACGGCTGACAAATGCGACATCTGGAGCGAGAACATGGTCGGGGTTAGAGCCTATTCTGAAGCCTGTCTCGGCGGCACAAACTTCGCCCAGGCCGTTGTCAATCACGTAAATGGCAAGTGGCGCGCCTATTCTCATGGCCGATGTTCCGTGAAAAAAAGATGCAGGCGCCATCTTTCTGAGTTCTCCTCTGACGAGTTCGTAGCGGTATCCGTCGTCGGGCATGGCGAGGAGTTCTTCCGCTGTTACCGGCCT
>JAAXHY010000089.1 GCA_012270665.1 Dehalococcoidia bacterium | reverse complement strand
CCCCAACGACTTGAACAACGTCACATCCTCACAGGCGCTTCTGCCCGCAACCTGGCCGCCAACCACCTGCCACAACTCCCGTGTCTGTTCCCAAATGAGCAGGCCCTGAGACGCCGGCATCATCAGTTCGCCCGATTCGATCCGCGACTGGCTTCTGTCGTCGACGACTATCAGGTCGGCCCTTTCGATAACGCCAAAGTCGAGTTCGCTCACGTACGGGTCCGCGCCTCCCGCTGCCGCTATGTGCATACCAGGTTCCAGCCACTCTCCAAGCAGCACCGGCGTCCGTGAACTGGTGATAGTCACTACGATCCCGACTCCATCCACTGCCTCATGCGCCGATTCCACAGGGATAACATCGAGCCCCAGTCTCTCAGACATCTCCATTGCGTAGGCGCTCCGGCGCTCCACGTTGGGACTGTAAACTTTCACCAATTGAAGTTCGCGCGCCTTGCCAACCGCCTCGAGCTGGGTTCTGGCCTGGAAACCGCTGCCAATCACTCCCACGCTCGATGCCTCCGGCCTCGCCATGAACTTCGTCGCGATTCCGGTCGCCGCGCCCGTCCGAAGCTGTCCCATCCGGTTGGCCTCGACAATCGCGAGCAGTTCACCCGTGCGGCTGTCGGAGAGAAAGACGAAGAAGTTGTAGATCCCGCCGGCGAAGGTATATGTCTTGAATCCGAAGACACCCCATTCGTTGTCGGATGCCATCATCGTGTTGACGTGGGTGTCGGGACCTGAGTTAAGGCGTTGCCTGGGCTGGTTTATGGCATTGCCGTTGGCCTGGTGCAGAAGAGATGACTCGACGGCGTAGAGAGCCGCATCCATATCGAAGACGCGGTCAACGTCAGCTTCTGTGAGATAGAGCGTCAAATGCTAGATTCGGACAGCCACCACATCCAGCCAGTTTCGGGGCACGTATTCGATTTCCATCTCCTCGAACGTCTGGTGAACACCCTTCTGGAGTGATTCGCTAGCTTCCTTAAGAGGCACTCCGGGAAGTGTGCCAGCTATGAAATCCTCGAACGTGCTGATGTCCAGCCAGCCCTCGATGGGAACCAGAACCCTGTCTTCTTCCAGTCGAATAACCTGGAATCCGTTGCGTTCGAGCAGGTCTCGATACTGGTCCGCGGACAGGTGCTTCCTGGATTCGACTTTCTCAGCCCTCTGCGGAGACATGCCGTGTTCCCGGCGCAGAATACGCGCCGACTTGAACATCCACTTGCGATAGAACGTCGTGGATTCTGGAACCTGGCCGCCCTCGTAGAAGGAGGTGTTGAACGCGAACTTGCCGCCCGGATTGAGCGACTTGGATATTTCGCCGACGAGCGCGTCCTTGTCGGGTATGTAGTGAATGGCATTGCAGAAGATGACAGTGTCCGCCTTTTCTTTAAGCGCATCCGACATCTGCTCGACTTGGCTCTGCACGAACTGGACGGCGGTATCTTTGTGAGACTTCAAATCGTCCATGGCCTGTTTGAGAGCGCCTGCCGAGTGGTCCATGGCGATAACCACAGAGTCTCTTGCCCCCCGTACGTGTTCGAGTATGAGCTTGGTAACGCCCCCGGTGCCGCAAGCGAGATCAACTATTCTCTGGCCGGATCCGGGCTCAGCCATGGCAACTAGTCTGGCATTCAATTCTTCGTAGAAGGGGTTTTGGGAAAAGGTGGCGAAAGAGAATTCGCTCCCTGATGCGCCTGATGCCATGATACCTCTCCTGAATTGCGATCTTCCTTGTAGCCACATTACTGCTAGGCGATAGTATAGCACAATTGGACGCAATGAAATTACAAGGTACGGAACAGGTCGCTTGTCTGATACAATCGGAAAGCCCTATCTGAAAATATGACCGCAAGGCAGGTAATATGGCTCAAGATATGGATATTCGTGGGTTCAAATGGGAAGACCTCGATTCGGTCGCGGATCTGTTCAATCGGATTAGCGGGGCCAAAGGAACCGAGAAGGAGCTGGACAGCCAGATCGTAAGCCAGAACCTGTCGGCGCCTTCAGTTTCACCCGAATCGAATCTGCGACTTGCGGTGAAGGGAACGGACATCATTGGATACCACTTGGTCTCGCCCGAGCCTCTCATAGGAAGGGCCGTGGTTGCGGGTGGGACGCTCCCCGAATTTCGCGACAGTGGGTTACTCCGTCGCTTACTGGGTGACTCCATCCGGCGCGCGCGAAGGCTCGGAGTGAGTGTGGTTCACATCCAAACCGCCCTGGACGCTCAGGACGACCGCCGCCTGCTGGAGTCCGAAGGCTTCATGAAGATCAAGGAATTCTGGCAAATGCGCTGGGAGGGGGCGGAACTTCCGCCACTGAGGCTCAGGCCAGGCTTTCATCTCAAGTCATTCGAGTTGGGCAAAGACGAAGCCATGCTTACCGAACTTCAGAACATCGCGTTCGGCGAGAACTGGGGCTTCTGTCCAAACACAGTCGAGCAGATTGCGGCGCGGGCGCGCGTCAAGATCAGCCCGCCAGAAGGAATAATCTTCATTATGGACGGCGAAAATGCCGCGGCCTATAACTGGACGCAGCGGATACAGAATGCCCACGGACACGTCGGGTTCGTCGCCATGACGGGCGTCCACCCTGATTATCGCGGCAATGGACTCGGCACCGCTATTGTGGTCAGCGGAATGGAGCATCTGGCGTCCATGGGTGTGAACGCGGTCGAACTAGAGGTTGACGCGGAGAACACGCCCGCCAGGGAACTGTACCTGAAACTGGGATACCGCAGGATTCACCACAGCGTCTGGTACGAACTGAAATTGGATCAACATTCCCGTTAGAGCATTCCGAGCAAGTTGGGAGGTCACTCATGGCATTCAGCTTCGTACAGATGTCCGACCCTCAGTTCGGCATGTACGCTTCTATAAGCAACTACACCGAGCAGGAGGTAGAGGAGCGAAGACAACAGGGCATACTGATGCGCAAAGCCCCCGGGCCGATAACAGGGTTCGCCGACGAAACTCGCCTCTACACCAGGGCCATCGAAAAAGCGAACAGTCTGAGGCCTGATTTCGTAGTGGTCTGCGGAGACATGATTCACAACACGGGCGACGAAACCGAGATAGCCGAACTCTTCCGCATAACCGCGATGCTGGAAGATAGTATCCCTGTTCACTGGGTATCCGGCAACCATGACGTCGGAGAGTCGCCAACCTCCGAGTCTATTGCCATGTACCGCGAGAAGTTCGGCGCGGACAACTACTCATTCGACCACGCCGACTGCCATTTCACCGTCATCAACAGTTCCGTCGCCTCCGACCCGTCCAACGTCCCAAGTGAGTGGGACAGGATAGCGCAGTTCCTCGGCGACGACATGAGCGCGGCCAAGCGCGCCGGATCTCAGAGTCTGGTTCTGCTCGTCCACCACCCGCTGTTCCTCGAGCGCGCCGACGAGGGCGAAGGCTACTTCACGATTCCGCCGGAACGACGAGACGTGATAATGCGCATACTCAGGGACAACGATGCCTCCGCGGTTTTCGCGGGCCATATGCACAGGAACAACTACGCCCGTGACGGAGACCTCCACATGATAACCACCGGCGCGGTCGGCTACCCTCTCGGCAGCGACCCCTCCGGCATCAGGCTGGTCACCATGGACGAATCCTCGATAACTCATCGCTACTATCCCCTGGCCGACCCGCCTGAGTAGAAGTACATCCAGATTTTCATCGGGGAAACTTCACCTCTACTTCCTGTCGGTTCTTATCTAGCCTCTCAAATATTTGCAATGTCAGGAATTCCCAGACGCAGCGCCACCTAAGAGAAGGTCAACAATGAACAGCGAAAACAAAGTCCAGTGGGTTTACGCCTCGGAAAACAACCTGCAACTTCAGGAGCGCTACGACGAGTGGGCGAAGGACTATGATGAGGATCTGGAGGCCGATTTCGGCTACGTCATTCCGAGGATAGCGGCAGAGACATTCGCGCAACTCGTCCCCAAAGACGCGAAAGTTCTGGACGCCGGCGCTGGCACCGGACTGGTCGGTGTCGAATTACATCGTCTGGGCTACAGGAACATCGAGGCGATGGATCTGTCGCGCGGGATGCTGGAGGAGGCGCGCCGCAAGAGAGTGTACGGCGGATTTCATCAAATGACTATGGGCGAACCGCTCGACTTCGACACCGGCAGTTTCGATGCCGTCATCTGCGTCGGAGTCCTGACTCTGGGACATGCCCCCGCGCGCTCACTTGACGAGCTTGCGAGAGTCGTCAGGCCCGGAGGCTTCGTCGTCTTCACGCTGCGACCCGACGTTTACGAACAAAACGGCTTCAAAGAGAAACAGCGGCAACTTGAGTCCGACGGAACCTGGGAACTCACGCACGTCACCGAAGAGTTCCTGGGCCTGCCCAAAGGCGAACCCGACGTATTGTTCCAGGTTTGGATGTACCGCGTCAGACCGCGCTGACAGATTCAGATGAAAACGCGACGGGGGAAGAGAATGGATCACGAACAATTCATGAAGGTAGCGCTGGAAGAGGCCCAGAGGGCAGCCGACGAGGGGAACGTCGGCGTGGGCTCAGTGATAGTCCTGGATGGAGAGGTGGTGGCGCGGGGCCGCAATCTGGTCCCCACGACCCACGACCCCACAGCCCATGCCGAGACGGTCGCGCTGAG
>JAAXHY010000236.1 GCA_012270665.1 Dehalococcoidia bacterium | reverse complement strand
CCAGGGCCACAACCTGGCGCCTTACCGCTTGGCCACGCTCACCACGGCTATTGAAAAATTTTATCATTCGACGCCGAAACGGGTCAACGCGGGAGGGAGTTGAGGCAAGATATTCACACGGCTACGGCTTCTGGCTCGACGGAAGGCGTAGATTCCTGTGATTCCATAATTCCCTGGAAGTTCCGGCTTGTCAGGGCTTCGAGCAATTCCGAGACAATGATGTCTTTCTTCGTATGGTGGCGGAGAGGGAGATTGGGGTCCACGCTATACACGTTGCGCCTGCCCGACTTCCTTCTCGCGATGTACCCTGCCTGCTCAAGATCGGAAATTATCTTGTGTACCGTCCTCTCAGTTACCCTGATCTGGTCGGCTATCTCACGAGCGGTGCTGGTGGGATGGTGATATATGTAACTGAGCACGAGACCGTGGTTGGTGATGAAAGTCCACCGCGATGAAATGTTCAAGTCACTATGCCTCTACTAACTATGTAAATTGGTAATCCTGAAAAATAGTAGCATATGCCAGAAATCAATTTCCAATTTCAGTTGTTAGTGATTAGCTTCCAGTGTGAGACACTGGCCCTCGCCGCATAAAAGGGAGTATCTGCCCACGTCATCTGCTGCACGCGCTGGCAGACGACGAGGGCAGCGCGAGTCGGAGTATTCACCGAATCAAGGCTGAGTCCAGATTCAGCGCCTACTCAGAGGCCAGCGATGTCGCCAACTCGACCAGCGTACGCACAGGGACTCCGGTCGACCCTTTGGGATTGATTCCTTTGTCAGATGTGGTCCTGGTCGTGGCCGCGATGTCCAGATGGGCCCACTGGGAGTCGCCCGCGAACTCGCCGATGATGAGCGCGCCCGTTATGGCGCCGGCGCCTCGTCCGCCTGTGTTCCTTATATCGGCGATGTCGCTGCTGTACTCGGACTTGTATGAAGCGTATGTCGGGAGTTGCCACATACGCTCTCCGACCTTGTTCCCAGCGTCTACCACTTCGTTTACCCAGTCCTGATCGTTGCCAAATACACCGGTCGCGCCGTCTCCGAGCGCGACGCCAATGGCGCCTGTAAGGGTAGCGACATCCACGATTCGGGTGACGCCATTCTCGACGGCGTAGCAGAGCGCGTCCGCAAGGACGAGTCGTCCCTCGGCGTCGGTATTGCCTATCTCGATGGTCTTGCCATTCATGGCAGTAACCACGTCGCCGGGACGCTGCGCGCGACGACCGGGCATATTCTCGGTGGCCGGCACAATACCCCAAACGTTGATCTTGGGGTTGAACGCTGCTATGGCCTTCATGGCGGCAATGACGCAGGCGCCGCCGGACATATCACTCTTCATCGTAAGCATCCCTGCCGCCGACTTGATATCCAGTCCACCGCTATCAAAGGTTATCCCTTTACCCAGCAGACCCAGGTTGTTGGCGGGATTATCAGGGTCGCCCTCGTGCTTTATGACAATGAACTTAGGCGGCTCCTCGGTGCCCTGGGCGACTCCCGCGAAGGAACCCATGCCCATCTCTTCTATCTCGGAGCGATCCAAGACCGTTAGTTTCATAGATGTGCCTCGGGTAACGTCGAGAGCGATTTCGGACATACGGGTGGGAGTCATGACGTTGGCGGGTTCGTTTCCCATTTCGCGGGCGAGGTTGACCGCTTCCGCTACAGCCTTTCCGCGCGTGGTCCCACCCTCTATCGCCTCGATTTTTTCAGCGTCGAATTCGACGATGTTGACTGATTCGATGGACTTCGAACCGGGTTCAGACTTGTACTTGTCGAAGGAATACAGGCCCAGGACAACTCCCTCGGCGGCGGCCTGCGCAGCCTCACTCGGATCCAGTCCTCCTATTCCAGCGCCGTGCAGGACGGTGGCGTAGCTCTTCACACCTTTAGATCGTATGAACCGAGCTACACCCGCATTGACCTCCCTGGCCGCGTTCAGGTCGAAATCATCGCTCTTGCCGAGTCCGGCGACGACTACTCTTCTCGAATCGAGCTTCCCCAGGGAATAAACGAGGGTATTCTCGCCCTTCTTGCCGGTAATGTCGCCGTGTTCGATCAGGTCGCTTATAGTGCCGTCCAGAGCGTCATCTACTGCCCCCGTCGCGCCTCCAGGCTGAGTGACTCCCTCGAACAGATTGACTACGATTGCCGGATCGTCACGTCTTGCAATGTTTCCGTCGGTAACGTTGATCAGCATATGCGCCTCCTTGTTCAGAACAGTCAACATTATAGCCGAGTCTGATATAATCCACGCGGACAAATCATTGGCAATGCCAGTACAACGAATACGAATTCAGGCAGCAAGAACAGGAGAAAGAGCATGACCCGCTCGCAGTCGGATAGAGAACGCCAGCTCGTGGGACGCGCCCACGCGGTTCTGCCCGGGGGCAACCTTGGCAACGTCGCCAAGGATATCGTAATCGAAAGGGGGCAAGGCAGTCACATCTGGGACGCGAGCGGCAACGAGTATATTGATTATCTACTAGGATCGGGACCGATGCTCATAGGCCACAGCCACCCCGAGGT
>JAAXHY010000394.1 GCA_012270665.1 Dehalococcoidia bacterium | reverse complement strand
ACCACACGCCCTTCCACGAAGCGGGCATCCCCGTCATCTTCATCCTTGCCAACGACCTGTCTCGCATTAACTCTCCGGCAGACGACATAGAGTGGGTCAACCCCACGCTAATGGGTCGGGCCGCTGACATAGGCATCCAACTCCTGGATCGCCTGGCGGAGGACTCAGGGGGGAGATAGAGATGAGGGAGAGCGAACTCGAACCTGAAATCGGGCGAGCGCTCTATAATGACACGCGCCACCGATGTCGCGGGTAACACGCAGCCGGACAGCGTGCCCTTCAATGAAAAGGGCCACCTGTTCAACCAAACTGTATCCCACCCGATTCATGTGTCGTAGGATGAACGGCTGACTGGCGATGACATTCTTTGACGATAATACCTGTCAGGAGAACTCGAAATGGGATGGAAGCAGAACGAGAACGAGGATGTTATCAAGACTCCCGCGCTGCATGAAGGGGAGGGAGTGGTAACACGCAGCAGATTCTTCCGCGAGGCTACTCGCCTGCCGGTAAGAATCGAGGTATGGGAACTGCCTCCCGGAGCGAGTGAGGGCTCCCATGTCCATGAGGGAGACAATACGCTGGAGGAATTCTACTATTTCACCGCCGGCGAGGGAGTAATGTGGATGGGAGACGAGGAAGTTACGGTCGGACCCGGCGACGCGGTCATGGCCCCTCCCGGAGTTGATCACGGATTTAGAAGTATCGGGGACGATCCTCTTAAGCTGGTGATCGTCTGGGGTGTACCGGAGATGTCGTGAAGTGACACTGCGGAAAAGGCAGCTTTCCGCTGTTGAGCGCCCGTCCTTCCGCGTGAGTGGATCCTACCTGAAGAGAGCCGAGGGCGCGGCTTTGTGTCCGAAGTCATCCTGGGCGTCTGGAAGTCGCCCGCGTGTCGGCGGTAGCAGGCGAGGGCGCAGGGCGAGCGTCGCTCTTGAACACGGACGCGACGGCCCCGATGACCTGAAGAATTCCCATGGCCAGGAATGCGGTCTTCAGACCGGTCATGAACGAGTCCAGCAGCCCAGAGCCGGGCCCCGATTCCAGTACCGCGTCTATGTTGGTCTCGAATTCTCCGCTTGCCATGATGGCGGTCACGATCGAGGCGGTTATCGCAATCCCGGTGACGTTGCTGGAGTTGCGCGACAGGTTCACGAAGGCAGACACGATGCCGTGCCTGCTCGAGTCCGCAGCGTTGAATATGGAAGCCGAGTTGGGGGACTGGAACAGCCCCGACCCAGCGCTCTGCAGCACGATGCCAACAAGTACCATGACAACCGATGAAGAGGCCGTCAGGGAGGCGAGTGTAAACAGTCCGGCGGCGGACAGAAGAAGCCATATGATGTTGAACGGCTTCCAGCCGTAGCGGTCCGACAGACGCCCGCTGAGGGGACCCATCACTATCCTGCTTACCGCGTTCGGCAGCAGTACTATGCCTACCAGCGCGGGCGTGTATCCGAGCGCCGCCTGAAGGCGGTGGACAGGTCGGATTCGAAGTGTTGGGCGATGGTCGGGAGGGCTACGGACATGCCGCCATGGTTGATGACGGAAGTCAGCGTTCCGAGTGCGGCGGCGGAGAATACCCACCACTTGTAGGTTGTTCTGTAGAAGATGCCGGAGGCGAGCGTTAGCGTTTACGACTGGCGTGGACCACTTGATACAGAAGGGACGCAGTCCGCGTCGCTTTCCGAACGGGGGAAGGAGTTTGCCAGTTTCGGACATTGTATCACGCCTCGGATATGTTCAAGCGCGCGGGAATCCCGGAGCAAGTTCTCGATGACGCCTCATGACGGAGCAACGGCGTATGCCTGCGTAGCTCGAAAGGGAAGAAACTTTAGCGACTCCGTGTTATTGTACATGGGTGAACAAGACACAGGAGAAGAATCCATGACAACCATCGCGCCCACCGATCACAACGTAGAAGTCAACGGTCTCAACATCCACTACCTGGACTGGGGAGGGGCGTCGAACCGCAACCTGCTGCTCGTTCACGGACAGGGCGGAAACGCGCATAACTGGGACCACATAGCGCGCGAGTTGCATGAGGAGTTCCGCGTCATCGCGATAGACCAGCGCGGGCATGGGGACTCGTCCCATACGTGGGAGGGTTACGCGGTGGCGGACTTCGCGCGAGATCTGGCGGAGTTCGTCGAAAAGGTAGGGATCGCGCCGTGCGACTACGTGGGCGCGTCGCTGGGGGCGCGAAACGGCATTGCATACGCCGGCGACCGCTCAGACCATCTGAAGCACTTTGTGTGCCTCGACTATGGCCCCGAGATGAGCGTCGTGTCGGCGCGCAACCAGATTTCGGGCATGAACAAGCGACTGCTTGGATGGCGCAGTATCGAGGAGTACGTGGAGCTCCAACTCGAAGGCAATCCGAGGCCGGGCGCCGACTACTATCGCAACCAGGCGGAGCATGGCCTTCGTCTGAACTACGCGGGCAAATACGTCGCCAAGTCTGATCCGGAAATGTTCTGGATCAACGGCAGCTTCGGCGTGAGGGAGGTCCCCTACCTGTGGGAGCAGTGGGGCAAGATCACCTGCCCGATCATGGAGATGAAGGGCGGCGAGAGCGACTTCCTGTCGGATGAGATCAAAGCTCGGATGATCGGGGCGCAGCCCTCGATGACCTGGGTGGACGTGCCGGACTCCGGTCACGGAATCACAGGCGACAACCCGAACTTCCTGCTGCGGGAACTGAGGGCGTTCTTCGTGGACTGAGGACAAATGTGTTAGAAGGAGAAAGTCGCTGAGAAGAACTGGACATCCGGCTATGCCTAAAGTGAACCCCGAAATATTAATCTGGGCACGGGAGACTGCCGGTCTTACGCGTGTGACGGCAGCTAAGAAACTTGGAATCCGAGATGCTCATGGAATGACGGCCACAGAGCGGCTGTCTGACTTGGAGTCTGGGGAGACGGAGCCGACTCGGCCTACGCTTGTCAAAATGGCGAAGCAGTACCGTCGCCCTCTTGTCACATTCTACCTGTCCAAGCCGCCGCGAAAGGGAGATCGTGGCGCAGACTTTCGCACCCTGCCGAATGAGCCTGACCCCTCCGCAAACGCGCTGCTGGATGCGCTTATCAGGGATGTGCAGGCGCGCCAGAGCATGGTGCGGGCAGCCTTGGAAGACCAAGAGGAAGACGAACAGCTTCCATTCATCGGTTCCAATAAGATGTCCGATGGACAAAAGGTAGTTTTAGCGTCCCTGAAAAAGCTGATTGATGTGTCCACAAGTGAATACTATGCTCGGCCTGATGCGGACTCGGCTTTCAGCCTACTTCGCGAGAAGGCTGGGAGTAACGGCGTGTTCGTGCTGCTCAAAGGCGATCTGGGCAGTTACCACACCGCAATGGATACTGATGTATTCAGAGGTTTTACGATCGCTGATGAAATAGCCCCGTTTATAGTAATCAACGATCAAGATTCCAGAGCCGCATGGTCATTTACCTTGTTGCATGAACTGGTACACCTTGTTCTCGGTCAAACAGGGATAGGCAACTCCGGCGCTGGTAGCGATACGGAGGGATTCTGCGACAATGTGGCCGGGGAGTTTCTTCTGCCGGAAAGGGAAGCTCAACTATTAGGTCTCAGTAGTGCGATGAGTTTCAATGAGAAGGTGGGGAGGATTGAGAAATTTGCCCGCAAGCGCAACCTGAGCAGGGCTATGGTTGCCTATAATACGTATCGCCTAGGAGAGATCGAGCCGGAAGACTACAGTGTCATAACTTCCTACTTTCGTCAGCAGTGGCAACAGGAACGCGCAAACCGCCGAGAACGCGCGCGTAATCGGGATGTCAGTATTGGCTACTACGTGATACGCAGGCACCGCGTCGGGAACGATCTTATCGCATTGACAGGTCGTATGATGGATGCCGGCACGCTGACAACCTATAAGGCAGCCAAAATCCTGGGGGTCAAGCCCGCGCAAGTTCAACGTCTGATCGAAGTTGGCTCATAGGTTTCGTTTTATTGCATTACCTTCTCGATGCGAACGTACTTATAGAAGCCAACCGCGACTATTACCCTATTGATAGAGTCCCTGAGTTTTGGGATTGGTTGATAGCTATGGGTGAGAGTGGACGGGTGAAAGTTCCGCTGGAAATCTATGAAGAAGTCACGGATGGCAACGATGCAGTCGCGGTCTGGTTGAGAGACAACAAGGATGCCTTGTCGCTTAATGAGGACGTGCGTGAGGCGCTTGTAACACTGGTAACAGAAGAAGGATACGCCGCTGATCTAAGTGACGATGAGATTGAGAAAATTGGCAGGGACCCGTTCCTAATTGCCTATGCTCTTGCTGTCCCTGATCAGCGTTGCGTGGTATCTAACGAGTCTTCACGCCCGAGTAGAATCAGGGCCAACCGCCATGTGCCGGATGTGTGCGCTGACTTTAACATCCCCTGTCGCAACACGTTCGCGCTCATACGCGAACTGGATTTCCATACTGGGCGGAGCGTTCGCTAACATCACGTCGGCCTATCCGATGTCTGCGGAACCGTCTCGGCCTCGCTCTCGACTGGCTTTTTCGGGGCGGGGGTGGCGAGGGTGAGGAGCGCGGCGAAGACCATTAGGGCGACGCCGGCCCACCAGGCGGGGTCATATGTGCCGGTGATGTCTCGGACGTAGCCCGCTGCGGGCGCGCCCAGTCCGCCTACCACCAAGTTGATCGGGTTGGCCAAGCCGCGTATAGCGCCAACGCTCTCGCGTCCGAAGTAGTCGGCCCAGATGAAGTTCTGCAGGAACATCATCCCGCCGATACCCAATCCGAATATCGCCATAGATGTGAACATGATCGTGTCGTTGTAGGCGTAGATCGTCATGACGCTTGCGATTGCGAGCATCGTGAAGCCGGTCGCTCCGAGGATGCGCGCGGGAATGTGCCTGACCAGCATCCCGAATGTGAAGGTCGCCACTCCCGCGCACACTGCGTCGAACGCGGTGGCGAACGAAATCAGCGTGGGACTGAATCCCTTGTCCATGAAGTCGGCTATTCTGTGAAGCGCGACGGTGCCGGTGGCCAGGGAGACCATGCTGAACACTATGACCAGCCTCCACAGCGTGGTTGTACGCATGGCCTCGGACACGGTCCAGGAGACTTCCAGAGAAGCCGGTCCCGGAGCGCCGGAGCCATGCTCCACGGAGTCCGGGTCTATATCTCCATCGGGCAGCAGGCCCATGTCCTCGGGCTGCCGTCGGACGAATATGGCCGCAAGCGGCACGATTACACCCATGCCGATGATGGCCAGGATTATCCAAGCCATTTCCCATCCGACCGTGTCTATGAGGTACTGGGTCAGGGGAACGAACAGCATTGCGCCTACGGGAATGCCCAGTGACATGAATGCCAGCGCGCGTCCCCTGTTCACTACGAACCACTTCAGCACGGGCACGGACGTCACCAGCGCTCCCGGGCCGCTCATACCGACGAGTCCCATGACGGTGAACAGCAGAATCAACTGCCATGCGTGGCTGATGTACGCAAGCCCTATCAGCGCGAGTCCGGTCATCAGCGCGGCTATGGGCAGCATCACGCGAGATCCGAAACGGTCC
>JAAXHY010000096.1 GCA_012270665.1 Dehalococcoidia bacterium | reverse complement strand
CGGAGAACCCGAAGGTCCTGGATACGCCGATTGGGTTCGACGGGTCGGTGCAGGATAGGTAGGGAGGCCCAGACGTCGCTCTCATTGGACTGACCTCGGGACTGGGGCAGCTCAACAGAGCCTGCATCTGCCAATCTTCGGTCTAGAGTGGTAGATACAGAACCCGACCCTCCCATTCTTCTTCCAAGCTGCATTCTGCCAAGAGTTGGATATCATAGATGACTTGCCCAAGTGGCAAGGATTGAGGAACGAGGATTACACCCGGCATCGGCAGCCCGCGCCTGACGCGATCAAAGGCATAATGGGGGACTGTGCGGAAGTCGTGTGTCAGAAGCATACGACCCGATTCCGATGACCATGCGAGCACTTCAGGGTCTGATTTCCCTGACAATCCGACGTCCTGAACGCGGACGACATCTATGGATGTCTGAGAGCGCAACCCGCTCGTGATGTAACCATTGAAGTTCTCGTCCGACAGGAAGCGCAGGACCATGTCACTTCGGTTAGCGCACCCGTCGGCTCATCAGATATGCCCTTGCACCTACCTGATATCCGGCGTCGTCAATTTCCTTACGGACATGGTCAGCTTCTTCGACACCGCGTTCCAAGTACTCATCTACATCTTCAGTGTGATCCAGGTAGAAGCCAATTACGGAATAAACATCCGCAAGCTTCAACGTTGGATATTGCTCAACAATCCGCTCAGCAGAGGCTCCACCCTTGAATGAGCCGATCACCGTGTCTAGAGTGACGCGGGTTCCCCCGACACGCGCCACCCCATGCCGATCCATGGCCAGCGGGATGTGATCCACTTTGACTTCGAGAGTCATCATACTGCCTCGTGGAGGACAGTATATCACATCGCGGTCACAACTAAGGAACAAATAATCGGTTTTTCAGGCATTGTAGGCGTACTTGCGGGCGGCTTCCTCGTTCAGGTCGGTCCCCCAGCCGGGAGCGGTGGGGATGGTCATCCAGCCGTTTTGGATTTCGGGGAGGTTGGTGACGAGTTCGTCGCGCCAGGGGGCGGAATCTACGTCGGATTCCATGATTTGGACATTGGAGACGGCGGCGCAGAGGTTGAGGCTCTGGAAGCTGGACAGGTGGGAGTTGTAGTTGTGCGGAGCGATGTTCAGCTCATAGACCTCGGCGAGGTCGGCGACCTTCTTGGCCTGTGAGAATCCCTGCCACTGTACATCCACTTTCACGGTGTCCATGGCGCGCTTTCGGAAGTAGGGTTGGTACTGGCGGAGTCCGAGAAGCTGTTCACCTGAGCAGACGGGGGAACGCTGAGACATCTTGAGTTGGAGGAGGGCGTCCGGGTCCTGGTTGTCTATCTCAAGCCAGAAGAGGTCGAACGGCTCCAGGGCGCGGCCAATGGCTATTGCGCCCTCGGTCTTGAAGTTGTAGTTGATGTCAAGGCAGATGTCCACGTCGGGGCCGACGGCCTCGCGCATCGCGCCAATCTGATTGGCGGTGTGGCGGACGAGATCGGTGGGAGCGTTCTGGTCGTTGGTCCCGGTGAACATATTGTTGATGATCGAGGGATCCTCGCCCGGGAAGATTATATTGGTCTTGAAGGCGGTGTATCCGGCTTCTACTGACTCGCGAGCGCAGTCGGCCAGGTCTTCCATGGTCCGCAGTTTGGGCTTTCCCAGTTGGTCCGCCATGGCGACGCGGTAGGTGGCGAGGTGCGACCAATAGACTCGCTGCTTGTCCCGGAACGGGCC
>JAAXHY010000564.1 GCA_012270665.1 Dehalococcoidia bacterium | reverse complement strand
CATAATTGTAGCATAGAATGAAGTATCAGACGAAACCATGAAAGACTTTGCAAAGATCCTGGTCTGATTTTTCCACAAGGTTCGACGGAGGACGTCCCGGACTCTGCCGTATGGGAATCGGTCGTTCCACGAGATCCTTCGGGATCCGGTCGTCCGCGCCATACGGGTTTGGAGACAGGCGAATCGTTCTAGGACGCTGAGGGCGAGGCGTCCGTTCTCGCGCTGGACGGAACCATTCGTTCGAGCGCTCCGAGAACGATGCGGGCGTTGTCCTGCGGACTTCGGCGTACCGTCTCCATCTCCACATCGGGATTTTCCGGCGGCTCATAAGGGTCGTCAATGCCGGTGAAGTTCTTTATCTCTCCCCGTCTGGCCTTGGCGTACATTCCCTTCGTGTCGCGCGCCTCGCAGACTTCGAGAGGCGTGTTGACGTATACTTCTACGAACCTGTCAGGTCCAACCATCTTCTTCACCGCTTCCCTAGTCGCCCTATAAGGGCTGATCGCGGCGACTACCACCAGGCCGCCCGCGGCGACGACCTCGGACGCCACGAAGCCTATCCTGAGAATGTTGGCGTCGCGGTCTTCGCGACTGAAACCCAGCCCCTTCGACAAATGTGTTCTGACCACGTCGCCGTCCAGAACGCTGACATATCCGCCGCGCTCCATCAGCATGGCGGTCAGGGCGTCTGCCACCGTGGACTTGCCAGCTCCGCTCAGTCCCGTGAACCACACACAGGCGCCTGGCTGGTGGACCTTCAGCAGTATTTCGGACACCTCCGGGCGGGTGAACCATTCGGGCAGTTTCAAGCCTCTGTCCAGGTATTCGGCCCGCGCTCGCGAGCCGGACATCGTCCAGACCGTAGTCCCAGACTTCACCTCCGAGACCTCCTCGTACCGGTCCTCGTTCGGAAGATAAACAAGCTCGTCGAAAGACACTGCTTTCACTCCGACTTCTTCACTGTGTTCTTCGACTAACTGTCGCGCGTCGTCCGGGCCGTAGAATGGCCTGCCGGTCGAATCGCTGCCCGGGCCTGCGTGGTCTCTGCCGACTATCAGGTGATTCGCTCCGTAGTTCCGGCGAATGATCGCGTGCCACAACGCCTCTCTGGGACCGGCCATTCTCATGGCGAGCGGCAGAAGCGACAACAGCGCCTCCGACGGGTCGTAATACCTGCCCATCATGGCCTGGTAGGTTCTCACCCGAGTATAGTGGTCCGTGTCGCCCGGCTTGGTCATTCCGACGGCCGGGTGCAGAAGAAGAGCGCCGCCGACCGCGGATATAGCCCGCTTGGTCAGTTCCTCGTGCGCGCGGTGCATAGGGTTGCGGGTCTGGAACGCAACGACATCAGGGTTCCCCATCTCCTCCAGCCGTCTGCGGCATTCTGACGGAGTGAGCCGCAGATTCGGGAAGTCGAACCGTCTGGGCAGCGCCAGAACCCTCAGTTTTCCGGAGATATTTATACGTCCCCAGTGGGCCATCTCCGATACCAGCGGATGCCTGGCGTCTTCAGTTCCCAGCGCCAAGCGGGATACTTCAGCAGGATCCCATTCATAGGCTTCCTCGACTTCCATGACAGCGAGAATTTCGTTGCCCGAGTCGCGGAGCGCGATCTTGTCATCCAATCGGAACTCATGCTCATCCACCGGGAGTGTCACCGGGATGGGCCAGAGTTTCCCGTCCGACAGACGCATCTCCGCGAGAACGCGCGCATGGTCGTCTGCGCCCATGAACCTGTCCAGAGGCGAGAACGCACCCGTCGCCAGCAGCTCCAGGTCGCACGCCGCCCTGTCCGAAAGCCGGATGGAAGGAAGCTCGGCGGCCAGGCTCTTCAGTTCCTCCTTCTCGTCTTCGGGCACAAGCAGATTGACCATGCTTCCGCCATACGGCCCAACCAGTTGGGAGTTGGACACCGCGTTACTCTCTCCTGTCATTGGGGAAATAACCGTATCGGGCGAGCCTGTCCTCGCTGACGTCGCATTCTCTACGGACCCTCTTTTAGAAAGATAAAACACACACCGATTGGGGAGGTGTTTAGGAAATGTTCAGGGTTGTATCGTAAACATTTATCAGATACGACCGCAAGAGAGGATGTATTCTCTATATCATGAATTGGTGGTCCGACCGGAGTGGTTCGGCCTCGGATTCTTCAGGCCCGTGTCGAGCTTGTTTCGCACTTCACGCTTCACTCGCGCCGCTAGAGCGGCTCGGTAGTCTTCGAGGAACCTGCCAACCGCCTCGCGGTCGTGAACGACTAGTTCTCGCAGCGCCCAGGACATTGCCTTCTGCACCATGTCTTCGTGGTCGTCGGCCAGCAGGCGGCATACCGCGAGGGTTCGGGTCGCGTCTCCAGCGCCGCCCCGCGCGCGGATGTTCAGTCCCACCGTGCTTACCAGCGCTGCGCGACGCC
>JAAXHY010000280.1 GCA_012270665.1 Dehalococcoidia bacterium | reverse complement strand
GACAACTGGCCGTATTCAGGGAATTCGGATACGGAGAAATAGACATTGCCGTCCGCCTCGTAGGCGTATCCCTTCTCAACCAACTTCTCCACTATCTCAATCATCTCTTGGATGTGGTCTGTAGCCTTCGGAAACTCGTGGGCTGGCTGGATCTTCAGTTTTCTTTCGTCGGCCAGAAAGCGGTCTGTGTAGAACTGCGCTATCTCGGCGGGTGTCTTGCCCTCTTCCAAGGCTGCGGCAATTATCTTGTCCTCACCGCGCTCCAACATCTCCTGGCGCATATGTCCAACGTCGGTGATGTTCTTGATATGAACGACGTCCAAGCCCTGAGCGGACAATATGCGTCGTATCCAGTCAGCCATCAGATAGGAACGCAGATTGCCGATGTGCGCGTCCCTGTACACTGTCGGACCGCACGTGTACATCCTCACTACGCCATCTTCCAGCGGGAAAACCTCGTCAATCTCTTTTGTGAGAGTGTTATATAGATTCAGCATTTTCCGCGGCTCCCCTCGCGCGTCAAGGCCCGGGCCATCCACCGTTCTCATCGAACTCGGTCTTTCGCGCCTTATACATTCTAACTTCGGTCCGAGGACTGATTCTCATCCATCGCTATGTTCATCACATACAGGAAGTTGGTGCTGCCAGGGACTCCAAGTGGCGTTCCCGCGGTCAGGACCAATTTATCCCCATCGGTAAGAGATTCGTGCGAAATCGCTTGCTCTTCAGCCTCATCGAACAGATTCTCGAGATTCGTCAGAGTCGGACCTATGATCGGATTCACTCCCCAGCTTAACGTCAGCTCACGCTGTACGGACTCATGCGGAGTCAGCGCCAGGATTGGCGGGCGCGGCCGGTATCTCGATACTCTTCGGGCGGTGCCTCCGGACTCGGTGAAGGCGACTATCGCGCCCGCGCTCATCTGGTTAGCGATGTTGGCCGCGGCGAAGCTTATCGCATCGTCGGTCTGCTGCTCCGAAGAGCGTCCCTTCTCCCTCAGGATCCGGTCGTGATCGAGATAGTTCTCGGTCTCCAGCGCCACCCTGCGCATCACGTCCACGGCCCTGTCGGGATATCGCCCAATCGAGGTTTCGCCGGAGAGCATGATTGCGTCGGTGCCATCGTAAACGGCGTTGGCGACATCAGTTACTTCGGCCCTCGTCGGTTGAGAAGAATCTACCATAGACTCGAGCATCTGGGTGGCTGTAATCACCGGCTTGCCCGCAACATTGCACTTGGAGATGATGCGTTTCTGCTCAGCCGGAACCGCTTCCATCTTGATCTCCACGCCCATGTCTCCCCTCGCCACCATTACCCCGTCGCTGGCGTCGAGAATACTGTCGAAGCCATTTATCGCCTCCGCGGTCTCGATCTTCGATATGATAAAGGGAGTACTGCCCCGCATATGAAGCAATTGACGCGCGGTATAAACGTCTTCAGACTTGGTTATATTCGACAGAGCCACAAAGTCGGCTCCCGAGCTGGCCGCGAATCCCAGACCGTGCATGCCCCGATAGTCGAAGAGAGGCAGCGTCGGAGCGCGGCCCGGAGTGGTAACCCCACGTCCCTCGGTAATCCTGCCGCCATCTATGACCCTGCACTCCACCTCCTGCCCGGATACAGAGAGGACTTCTAACGTGATAGCCCCATCGTCCACTAACACCCTACCTCCAACCACCGCGTCATTGTGTATTCCCGATGGATATACCCCA
Source organism: Dehalococcoidia bacterium (assembly GCA_012270665.1). The sequence goes on along the minus strand of JAAXHY010000280.1, from coordinate 4,396 downwards.
AGCCTAGTTGGATTTCCGGTGATGTCTCGGCTCGTCAGCGTAACCGTGTCGCCAGACTTCAAGTCAAAGTCGCCGGGAGACTGCGGCCCTGTCCTGTACTTAGGCCCAGGGATATCCACCATGATCCCAACCGGTATCCCCAGTTCCGCGGACGCGCTTCGAACCGCGCGGAACAAGTCCTGGTGTTCAGCGGAAGTGCCATGAGAGAGGTTGAGCCGCGCAACGGTCATGCCCGAGAGGATGAGTTTCTCGATCATCTCTTTCTTCTTTGTCTTGGGGCCGAGCGTACAGACTATCTTTGTCTTGGGTCGCTGAGTCATGGCTTTGGCTCCGAGCATCTGATAAATATGAAACTCGCATTATAGATATTACAAGAAAACTCTATGCAAGACTACCGCTCGGCTAGGGTTGCGTCCCCGTGGTTACAGGCAGGATTACGATAAAGAGAGTTACCATGATAACCCCCCAGAACCAACCGACGGCGGCAGCTATTCCGGCCTTCCACCACGCGATGTCGTGAATATTCTTCACCGACACAACTCCTGCCGCCAATGTCCAGATAGCTCCCATCAGGTACAGCGCCGCCCCAACAGCGGGCGCCCCAATCAGAAGCCACATGCACAACGGCAGGTAGCACACGCCCAGAGACCTCAGGCTCGCGCGATACCCCTCTCTACCGGAAAAGAGAATTCGACCCAGCAGCCACACGAAGACCGTCCAGATGACCCAGCTTGTGAAGATAGACGAGATGGCCAGTATCAAATAGAGATTTTGATCAAGGTCTAATCCTTGTTGAGCGGGATTTCGGATCACTCCCCACACCCCCATGCCGAAAGCGATCCCAGCGATCAGAACCACCCCAAGCGCGCTGAAGGCAGTCTCCTGCCTGTCTCTTATTTCCTCATACACGCTGCCGTCTAAGAGCGCCGCCCGAAATGCAAGCCTGAGCATGTTTCCCCCATTGCCGATGCTGAAGACGATTCTATCCCTGTCCAGGACGCGGCTTCAAGAGATACGAATTCAGGGCATCACCTGATTGCAAATTCACTATTCCGCCGCCCGTAGTGTAGAATCGGCGCGATACCTTAGAGGAGAACCCGTTGGAACAGCCCGACGCGCTTATATTGACCGGAATAGGGATCGGCACGTCATTCAGCGTGCTCGTACTGCTTCTGGTGGCTGTTCTGGTCATAAAGCAGGTGTCGCGTCTGTTTAATGAGGACGAACAGGAATCCGCGCCTCAGGAAGATGTCCCGGCTGTTGACACGGAAGCCAGAAATCGCGCGACCGCCGCCGCAATCGCCGTCACCGCGCTTTTGGAATCCAGAGCTTATCTCCGGTCTCAATCTTCGGACGAACAGGCCCATTCAGGAACATAACTTTTGGACGAATTTCTAAATTTCCTCAGGTCAACCGGCTTCAGCGAGTTGGGGCCAGGTGAAGCCGCGCTGATAGCCCTCGGTCTTTTCCTCATCTACCTTGCTGTCTCAAGGGATATGGAGCCTTACGAACTGCTGCCTATCGGTTTGGGCGTCGTCATAGCCAATCTGCCACTCACAGGATTACTCACACTCCCCAGCGCAGGGGCAGGATTCCAGGAGTCCGGACTGTTCGGTATCATCTTCCACTACGGTCTTTCCTTCTGGAACATACTGCCGCCAATCATCTTCCTGGGACTTGGAGCGTTGACCGACTTCGGCCTCGTCATATCCAACCCAAAGACGCTTCTGCTTGGCGCGGCAGCGCAGGTTGGCATATTCGTCGCGTTCTGGGGGGCGCTCGCGACCGGTGTGTTCGAGCTGTCCGAAGCCGCTTCTATCGGCATCATAGGCGGCGCCGACGGGCCTACGACGATATTCCTGTCGGCCAACCTCGCGCCTGAAATCCTTGGCATAACCGCAGTCATTGCATACTCTTATATGGCGGCAGTAGCATTCATCCAGCCCCCTCTTATGAAGTTGCTCACCACCAAGAAAGAGCGGGAGATCGAGATGCCGCCTCCCAGAAGAGTATCGCGCCTCGAGAGGCTTCTCTTCCCGACCGCAGCGATGGTGGGGATCATCCTGATTGTGCCGAAGTCCGCGCCGCTCATTGCAATGTTCATGATCGGAAATCTCTTCCGTGAGAGTGGCGCCGTTCCGCGCCTGACCTCCGCCGCGTCCAATGAGATTCTCAACATGGCGACGATTTTCCTGATGCTGACCGTTGGCACTCAACTGTCCGCCGAGCGCGTATTCCAGTTCGATACGCTCATCATCCTGGGACTAGGGCTCGTCGCATTCGCGTGCGGCACCATCGGCGGGCTGCTCTTCGCCAAGTTTATGAATCTGTTCCTGAAGGAAAAGATCAACCCACTAATAGGGTCGGCGGGAGTATCCGCAGTGCCGATGGCCGCTCGGATATCGCACCACGTCGGACAGGAGTCCAACCCGCGAACATTCCTGCTTCCACATGCGATGGGGCCGAACGTGGCCGGCGTCATTGGGTCGGCGGTGGTAGCGGGCGTCTTCATAGCGCTTATCAACTAGGAAGCGTTTCAATCCAAGCATCGGGCAATGTCATGACCGAAATCGTCAGAGTAAAGGTCGAGGGAAAGTGGTACACCGTAGAGGTCGGCGACCTCACTAGGCGCCCGGTAACGGCTGTGGTGGACGGTCACACTATCGAGGTGGATGTCGAGGATTCGGCCTCGCAACCGGATTCGCGCCCTCTGGGAGGGGCCGCCGGGCCCCCCGCCGCGATTACGCAACCGGCGTCTTCTGTCTCATCATCCTCATCGCCGGTTTCACGACCTGCGGGAGCTATCGTCAGGAGCGCGCCCGGGACCGTGAAGCTGTTCAGGACGCCACTCCCCGGCACTATACTCTCGATAGAAGTGAATCCGGGAGACCAAGTCGTAACCGGAGATCCGATCTGTGTTCTCGAAGCGATGAAAATGCAGCAGACACTCCGCGCCGAATGGTCGGGCGTCGTCAAAGAGGTAATGGTAGCGGTCGGACAGCAGGTCCTCGCCGGCGCGCCCATAATCGAACTAGAGTAGATAGAACAAGGAGACCGTCTTGTCCAAATCGCCCATCGTCAAGCGGATAAAGCTCACGTCATATCGTTTCCCGCTGGATAACATCGCTACTGATCTTGCATTCGCCGCCGGACCATTCTACGAACCAGGCAGCACATCGTACCGGACGGTGCTCGCCATACACATATACACCGATCAGGGCGTAACCGGCGAATACATCAGCTCCACTCCAGCCACTCGCGAACAGATACAGATGTGGGCTCCGTTCCTGATTGGAAGAAACGCTCTCGACCGCGAGCTATTCTACCGCCAGGCCAAGATGATCCTCCGCAAGCACGACCGCATGGGCATCGGTCCGATAGACATCACGCTTTGGGATCTGGCGGGCAAGCTCTTCGACGCTCCGATCTACCAGTTGCTCGGAGGCTATCGGCGGAAATTCCCATGCTACGCCAGCACCTACCACGCCGACCGCGCCCCCGACGGACTCAGCTCCCCCGAGGCTTACGCCGACTTCGCCGAGCAGTGCCTCGATCTCGGATACAAGGGCTTCAAGATTCACTCTTGGGCCGCTGCTTCGATAGAGCGGGAGATCGAGACTGTCCATGCTGTTGGAAAGCGCGTCGGCAGCAAGATGGCGCTCATGACCGATCCCTGCTGTGTCTATGACACCTACGGTGACGCCCTCCGCGTCGGTCTCGCCTGCGACGATAACGACTTCTTCTGGTACGAGGACCCACTAAACGACGGTGGCGTCTCCCTCCAAGCCTACCGCAGATTGCGACAGTCTCTGAAGACTCCCCTGCTCCAGGGCGAGCACGTCCACATGGTCGAGGGGCACGTTGACATGGCCGCCGCGGAGGCCACCGACTTCTGGCGCGCCGACCCCGAATACGACGGCGGAATCACAGGCGTCATGAAGATAGCCCACGCCGCAGAGGGCTTCGGCATGGACGTCGAACTCCACATCGCCGGCCCGGCGCAGCGTCACCTCATGGCCGCCATGCGAAACTCGAACTTCTACGAGATGGGCCTTGTACATCCCAAGCTCGGATCGAGACTGCCAGTGTACAAGGACGGCTACGCGGACGGCCTGGAGGCGATTGACTCCGACGGATGTGTCTCCGTCCCTGAAGGTCCCGGTCTGGGCATCGAGTACGACTGGGAACGACTGGCTAAGTATAGGGAAGGCGAAATCGTCATCGAGTAGTTATATTTCCGCCAACGACAATTGATCAGTCCGGCGCAAACGCTTTTACCCTAGTCCGTATCGGAGGTATCGAGACCAAGCGATTGCCAACGGGCGTTTCGATGGATTGTAGAGGACTGGGAGCAGCTAGTTCCTCGCCGTCTATCTCTGCCTCGACGGCGTAGTCG
>JAAXHY010000098.1 GCA_012270665.1 Dehalococcoidia bacterium | reverse complement strand
CCGGAGTCTTTTTCTATCGTGGTCCGTATGTAGCTGTGTTCGGGATCGGTGTCCACATCCTCGAACAGATCCAGGATAGCCTCGTTGGTCTCGTATCCCAGGCAGCGGAGCAGCGTGCTGACCGGAGTCTTTCGCTTGCGGTCCACCTTAACGGATATGACGTCCCGGTTGGAGGTCTCGAACTCCATCCATGCGCCCCTGTACGGGATCAGCTTCGCGGCGGCCAGTGGCCTGCCGGTGTTCGCGTCCACGTCCGTAGTGAAGTAAACGCCCGGAGAGCGCACGAGTTGGCTCACGACGACTCTCTCGGCCCCATTGCTTATGAACGTGCCGGTGGAGGTCATCATCGGAATGTCTCCGATGAACAGAGTCTGTTCCTTGACTTCGCCCTGGCCAAGCCCGGCGGACTTGTTCCTAAGATAAACCTTGACGTACAGCGCAGCCGAGTAAGAGACCTCTCGCTCCCGGCACTCCTCCTCGGAGTGCTTCGGGGGATCGAAATAGTGGTCTCCGAAAGTCAACTCGAACCGGCCGCCGGGCAGGTCCTCTATGGGCGAAATCTCTCTGAAGAGGTCCCGAAGCCCCTCAGTCTTGAAGTGTTCGAATGAATCTATCTGCACCTGTATGAGACTGGGGACGTCGATTATGGTGGGTATCCTTGAATAGGATCGCTTTGAAATGCTGCCATTCTGACCGTTGCTCACCTGCAAAGCGGTTGAGGTCATACGCTCTCACACTCCCTTGCTGAAAAAGTGAATACTAACTCTGGTTAGCCATTAAGTCGTTGATGATGAATCTATGCCCTGTGGGTTGGGGGGAATTTTGACAAACGCATACAGCGGTGTCGAAGGTGGTAATGGTATGGAAAAGTGACGAGTAGTTGAAAGGGCATATTGCGACTGGTAGCAGGTTAGCATATCAACCGATAAAAGTCAAACCGAATCTGGCCGCAGAAAATGCAATTCCTGCGGCTGGGGGCGTGGAGCGGGTCGAGAGCGGCGGCTCGCCTAGGCTCCCGACGCCACTTCGGTCAGATTATCCAGATGCCCTTCGATATAGCAACTCCCGAAATAGTACACTTCGTACTCGGTGTCGTCTCGGGTCTCGGTGTACTCGCGTCTGGGTGAAATGTCATTCGTGGTCAGGTACGACCGGACTCTGTCTCTGGCAGCCTGTTCATTGGGATCGAACAGCAGCAGAACGCGCTCCTGGCAACTATCCGTTGTAATCCTCTCTAGCTTCACTGACATTCACCTCCGAGGCTGTTGAGGCGCATTATAGCAGGATTTTCAGGGAATGGGGGAAGTGTGTCGTGGGCAATCAGTCTTTGCTCGCGTCGTCTGCCGCCTTTGATATGGCTCGCAACAGTAGGTTATAGAAGGATAGAAGTCCTCTCCGCCGAAACCCTGTCTTGGCTGGGCCAGCGCGGATTCCAGCAGGCCGCGCCCCTGATCCCCACCAAGATACTGAAAGTCCGGTACGCCTTCGTCGTAGTACGGGAATAGTATGGGGACCATCAGAGCAGTGATTGTTTCGACGAAATCAACATCCGGGAACCAAATTCCGCCATGATGCGGCACAGTCTATCTCCCTAAAAATGAGAATCCCCTCGCTGAGAGGGGATTGCCAAACATCTGACCTTCTTATTCTAAGTTTAACTCTTTTCCAATTCCTTCAGCGCTGGGCGATACATCTCTATAAACAAATCCAGCGCCAATTTACGCACCTCGGGGGTGTCGGGCAGGGGCTTGTTCTTGGGTAGTCTGCGCCAAGCCCTGGCCACGTCCTCGTAGGTTACTTCGTCCTGTGGTCGCGCGGTCGCGCTGAGGTCCTTCCGCGTGCCCTCGGTTGCCTGAGTCATGCCGGCACTTTCGTTCCTGTTACCACTCGGTCCATCATACGGGTGTCGAATAAATGTAGCGCCCCACTGCCTTTATAACAAGGGTCGGCGGGAAGAAATTTTTTGACAGAGACCAACGCCCACCTTACAATGCGGCTATGCGACAACAAACCCGCAAGCGGGATGATATGGAGGATACAAATGGCCGACCAAGTTAAAGTTGATGTCTGGTACGACTATGCCTGACCCTGGGTTTACAATGCAGCCGTGTGGCTGGATCAGGTAAAGAAGGAATACGGCGACAATCTGCAAGTGAACTGGCGACACTTCTCTTTGCAGCAGATCAACAGCAGGGAGGGGGACGACTGGAAGGTCTGGAACGAGATGGGCGTGCGCGAAGCCAGCGCCCTGCTCGCGTCCGTGGCCGGCGAGGCCGCCAAGCGCCAGGGAGACCCGGAGGCGTTCGAACGCTTCCACCTCGGTCTGCTGACCGCGAGACACGCGGGCGACAGGGTGCCTCTCAACCAGGACGACCCCCTCGTAGCGATAGCCGAGGAAGCCGGGCTCGATGCAGAGCGGTTCAGGAATGACCTGAACGATCCAGCGCTCGTGGAGGCCGTCGCCGCCGATCACGAGGCCGCCGACGACCAGGGCATCTTTGGCACGCCGACGTTCCTGTTCGAGAACGGACATGCCGCCTACATGAAGACCTTCATCCCGCCCGAAGATGAGGCGGTCGAGGTATTCGACAGCTTCGTGTCCCTGTTCGGCGGACGGACTTATGTGGGCGAGGTCAAATCGCCGCAGCCGCCGTGGCCGAAGGGCGCG
>JAAXHY010000410.1 GCA_012270665.1 Dehalococcoidia bacterium | reverse complement strand
CGACGTCGCCACTCATCTGAAGGCTTGCATAGACGCGCCAGACGACCTCAAGTTCGACATCTTCTTCGCGGTCTCGAACAACAAGTGGAACTACAGGGACCTCACACATCCCAAAGAAGTGCTGGGCTGGGAACCTCGCGACTCTGCGGACGACTATCCCTTCACAGAATAGGAACCCCAGCAAAGTGTGGGGCACAGCCGCAACAGGAAATCCGGACGGAGTAGAGTTTACGCATGACTCAGTTTGTAAGAATTGACAGGGCCAAGAGGCTCAAGGAACAGCCCGAAACCGGCCACAACCGCTGGCATCCCGATATTCCCCCGATACTCGAGGTGGGCGAGAACGAGAACGTCATAATCGAGACCCGTGACGCCTCCGACGGTCAGATGAACCCCAACACCGTCGCGGATGACATGGCGGCGATGGACCAGAAGGTCAGCCACCCGCTCACGGGTCCGATCTACGTTCAGGGGGCCGAACCGGGAGATCTCCTCGAAGTGGAGTACGTTGACATATTCCCCGAACCATACGGCTGGACACGCTTCCGGCCCGGCGCAGGCTTCCTCAGAGACGTGTTCACCGAATCCTTCGTGGCGCACTGGAATATAGAACACGGCTACGCCACCTCCGAACAGATTCCAGGAGTGCGAATACCCGACGGATCTTTCATGGGCACGGCGGGGGTAGCTCCTTCCCATGAACAGCTTGCGGCTTGGACTCGCCGGGAACAGGAATTGCTGGAACGCGGTGGAATCGTACAGCCGCCCGATATTCAGGACGCGGTTCCGGGTGGTCGCATCGGACGGGAAGGGCTCCGCACTGTCCCTCCCCGTGAGAATGCGGGCAACATGGACATAAAGCAACTCACCAGAGGATCGAGGCTCTACATACCGGTGGCCGTGGAAGGTGCGCTATTCTCTCTCGGCGACGGCCATTTCGCCCAGGGAGACGGCGAAGTGTGCATCACCGCCATAGAGATGGGGGCGACGGTGGGCGCGCGTTTCAAAGCCCACAAGGGATAGGCTAAGCGCAGGAATATCCGAACCCCACGCTTCTCCCATCCCGGCTATTTCCTTCCTCCCGATGCTTCAGTCCCTCGGAACTTTACCGCCACTATGGGCTACCCCATAAGGGAAGACGGAACCCAGGAGGGCGAGGACGTAACTCTCGCGGCGCGGAATGCGCTACTGGACATGATAGACCTTCTCTGCGAGAGGGGATACACAGCGGAGCAGGCATACGCAATCTGCTCGGTTGCGGTTGACCTCCGTATAAGCAACATAGTTGACCTGCCAAATGTCACTGTGTCGGCGTTCCTGCCAGAGGACATATTCGCGGGATAATCCCAGGAATCTCAGACTAGCCCGGGCAGTTCGCTGTCGGCGTCGAACAGGTACTTCCTCCAGTAAGGGGATCTGAGTTCCTGAATCGCCTGATGCCACGCTTCCTCTGCCGCTGCGTCCCTGTTCATTGACTCCGTAGCCGCGAGATAATCCTGGAGATCTGTCCTGAATTGGTTGGACGAAACGTAGCTCCGCTCTCCGATTGTGGACAGGATTTTGAGCGAGGCTTCCGCTCGTCCCGCGCCTGTCACCGAGAACTTTCTGGAAAGCGCTTCCGCCCTCCGTTCCAACGTTCCTGAAAGCCCCCACTCTCCGGTCTGATTGAACTGCCGGACATCCCTCGGTGGTATCTCCGGGGTGGTGTACAGCCGGAATATGTCGAACACGATGTCGTTCAGATCGAAGGCGGGCCGCCGCCGGGTAGCCTCGCTCGGTTCGCGCACAGTCCCCAAGTCTATCACCCTGCTCGTCCCGGACGCGGGAGAGTAGAACACGTTCTGCGGTCCAAGGTCCTGCGCCAGGTAGCCCATCTCATGGATTCTTTCGATGGTCCCCAGGACAGTAAAGACCGGGCTCTCATGTCCAGAGGATACACAAGATCTCGCCGGATGCAGAACGAACAGGTTCAGGGGCAAGCCGACCGGGTGCCCCCTTACCATATCCGAAACCCCACCGAGGAGCGGGATGCCCTTAGCCCGCTCTTCCACCTGAACCGAGTAGTGATGACCTGGGTCGTCCAAGAAATACCACGCGAAAGAATCCGGCTCGGTCAGCATATGAAGACGAACGATCCCGTCCACTTCCCCCATGCGAGTTCTCAACTCCGCTTGAAGCAGCGCCCTTGTCTCCACGTTGCGATGTAAGTTTCGTGAGACGAGTGATGGGTGGGCGCGCTTGACCACGACCGGATCGCCGCTCTCCGCATCCGTCGCGGCGAATACCTGGAGGTCCGCGCCTTCGCCAAGCAAGTCTCCAAGCTGAAATCGTATCAGTTCTTTAGGACTGGAGAGTTTCATCGGTTGATTAGTTGGATGAATCCTAAGAAAATAGGGGTACTATGCCTCACTACGACATGGTAGTCATTGGATCCGGCCCATCTGGACAGCGGGCGGCTGTGCAGGCAGCCAAGCTTGGCAAAGCCGTAGCTATTTGCGAAAGGCGCGAACTCGTGGGTGGCGTTTGCGTGAACACTGGCACCATTCCTTCCAAGACCTTCAGGGAGGGAGCTCTGTATCTCAGTGGATTTATACAGCGCGACATCTACGGTCAATCCTATGTCGTCAAAGAGAATATCACGATGTCCGACTTGGTTTCGCGCTGCAACATGGTCATAAACCGTGAGGTGGACATTATCCGACACCAGATGCAGCGAAACCAGGTTGTAGTAATTGACGGTATGGCGCGATTCTTGTCCGATCGCGAACTGGAGATAACCAGCGAAAACTCACGGATTCAGATTTCGGCGGAAAACATCGTAATCGCGGTAGGAACCGAATCCGCTCACCCGACCGAGGCGCATATTGACGGCAAGATAGTGGTCACCGCCGACGAGGTACTGGATATGCCGGAACTGCCCCGCACGATGACAGTGGTGGGCGGCGGAGTGGTAGGAATGGAGTACGCTTCCATCTTCGCCGCGCTGGGCGTGGAGGTGACCATCGTGGACGCGCGCAAGCGACTCCTGGAGTTTCTGGACGGCGAGATAGTTGACTCGCTCATATACCATATGCGCGATATGGACTGCGTATTCAGGCTCGGCGAGCGGGTCGCGCGAGTGGATCCATACGGACAGGGCGGAGTGGTCGCCACTCTGGACAGCGGCAAGCGCGTAATATCGGAGGCGCTTCTGTACTCGGTCGGTCGTGTGGGCGCGACAGGCGACCTCAACTTGGACGTGGCGGGACTGGAGGCGGATGACAGAGGCAGGATAAGCGTGGATGAGGACTATCGCACATCTCAATCCCATATCTACGCGGTCGGCGACGTGATTGGCTTTCCGTCGCTTGCCTCAACCTCGATGGAGCAGGGACGCATCGCCGCCTGCAATGCGTTTGGAGTGTCATATACGTCCGAACGCAGCCTGTTTCCCTACGGAATCTATTCAGTGCCGGAAATTGCCATGGTCGGCCAGACAGAAGAGACGCTCACAGAGAATCGTGTCCCCTACGAGATAGGGGTGGGACGATACCGAGAGGTCGCCCGCGGAGCCATAATGGGCTCTACGCAGGGTCTGTTGAAGATTCTCTTCCACCGCGAGAGTCGGAAAATCCTGGGAGTGCATATCATCGGCCATAGCGCGTCTGAACTGATACACATCGGGCAGTCTGTGTTGGCCTTCGGCGGCAATCTGGACTACTTCGTCAACACCGTCTTCAA
>JAAXHY010000538.1 GCA_012270665.1 Dehalococcoidia bacterium | reverse complement strand
GGTCTGATACCAGTGCCGTTGTCAGCAACGGAGATCCGCCAGCTATCCTCCGTACGTGAGCATGAAATGTGAATCCTCGGCAGGCAGTCGTCCTTTCTGAATTTTATCGCGTTGGATATGAGATTCTCGAATACATGAGTTATCTGAATTTGGTCGCCGACGACACTGGGCAGCGGCTCCGCGGTAATCTCCGCGTCCGACTCGTCTATGGACACTTCCAGGTCGGCAATCGCCTCGGACAGGGCGTGATTGCAGTCCATCTTCTCAAAAGGATTGCCGTGCGTTCCGACCCGGGAATACTGAAGCAGCGCGTTGATGAGCGCTCGCATACGGTGGGCGGCGTCCGTGGCGAATCCGATGAAGTCCCGTGCGTCCTGGTCGAGTTTGTCGGCATACCGCTCTTCCAGAAGGTTGACATATCCGGCTATGACGCGCAGAGGCTCCTGAAGATCGTGGGAGGCTACATACGCGAACTGTTCCAGTTCCGCGTTGGAGCGCGCCAGCTCCTCGGCCTGCCTCTGGAGGGCTCTGTCGGCCTCGAGAGTCTCTGTGTGAAGGTGTGAATTCTCTATCGCGCCCGCTATCTGCGCCGCTATAAGATCCGCCATGTCTACCTCGTAATCTCTGTAAGCGTTTGGCTTCACGGAACTGAAATGCAGCACGCCGATGGTTTCGTCCTTGTAGATAAGGGGTACGCTGATGAATGAGCGAAGCCCGCTGTGATACTGAGGGATCAGTCCCGGGAACATGGTTCGGGTCTCGTAGAGGGAATCGGGAAGGAACAGGATGGCTCGCCGCTGTCGCACGACTTCGTCAGTGAATGTCCCTTTCAGTCCTATCCGGTCTCCCCGGTCTCTGTTGGAGACTGGCACCCCGATTACGTAGGTGTTGGTGAAGTCGTCGGAATCGCGGCTTATCAGACTGATGACGATGCGGTCGAACCCGATGAGTAGTCGAGTCTGCTCGGCGAAGCCGGCGTACACGTCCTCGATGTCGAGAGACGCGGTGATGATTCTCCCAATCTCGGCGATGGCGGCATTCTGACGCGCCAGGCGCTTAGTCTCAGCCTCAGCCTCAGTATGCCGGGCGTATAGCTGGGAATTCGCTATGGCGGGAGCTATCTGCGCGGCTACCTTGGTTGCCAGGTCGAGATGGTGAGAGTTGTAGGCATTCTCCTCCAGAGAGCGCATGTGCAGCACTCCCAAGATCTCGTTCTTGAACACGATGGGCGCCAGGAGGACAGACTTCAGACCGGACTTGACCATCATTGGGAAGCGTTTGGACAGGTCTTCGAGATCGCCCTGGTAGATCAGGGCGCTGTTCTCCTCGATGGCGCTCAGTATCATAGTGCCTTTCAGGGGTACGACTGTCCCCTCTTCCCTACCGGGCGCGTCAACTCCAGATACGTACTGGTTGTTGAACGTATAGGACTTCATGTCCACCAGGCTGATAGCGATCCGGTCGAAGGGTATGACCTCCCTGACCTGCCGGGCGAAGCCTTCATAAACGTCGCTTATCTCCAGCGAGGAGCTGATGATCCTCCCAATCTTGGCCAGAAAAGCGTTCTCGGCGGCCAGCAACTCAATCTCTTCGGACGCGGAGTTCAGGGCGTCGTGTATCTCCACAATCTCGGCCACAAGAGCGCTCTCGGCGGTCAGTAACTCAGTCTCTTCAGACGCGAACTTCGTGGCGTTGTTTATCTCCAGCGAAGAGCTGATGATCCTCCCAATCCCGGCCAGAAGAGCGCTCTCGGCGGCCAGCGCCTCAGTCTCTTCAGACGCGAGTTTCAGGGCGTTGTTCAAGGCTCGGTCTTCGGTGATGTCGTCGGAGTAAACGCTGGCCTGGGGCGAATCCTGTTTCAGTACGACCTTCTGACTGAAGATACTGTGACCAACACTCACTTCACGAGTCCTGGTGAGATGGCCCTCGCTCCGCATCTGGTTGATAACCTCGTCCAGACCTGACAACAGGGGGTGTTTGAGTCCCATCACGTCCAGATCGGGAAATTTCTCTCTTGCCGCATGATTTAGATAGGTGACCACGCCATCGAACTCCACTATCGCGCTAGGGCTATGGTCGGCAAGCGTTGCCAGGCGAATCAAAACACTGCTGACTCTCCTGTTCCTTCGCTGAAGCGCTTCAAGTTCAGCTATTCGCTCCTGAGCGAGACGAAGTTGCCTTTCCAGAGTTGTAGGCTCTGCGTTTCTAACTGTCACAGTCTTCTCCAAGTCATTCGGTGGGTGCAACCAACATTGACGAAGGTTAATTCATGTCTGATTCGCCATGTTGACATACCCGTAAAGCCGCATATAGACTCTGCTTGAGTTCAGCTTGGTTCATGATGCTGAACGCTAGGGAATCACTGAATCTGACCCTTAGCATTATGACGTTTCAACCATAACGTGGCAAGAGCGGAAACGCCAACGTCATGTGGCGGTCGTGGGCCGAAAGGGTAGCGCTGTCCGAGCGCTTATTCACTGACCGGATGCGCGGATTCTGAAAGCGAGGGCTGAAATGGCTGTAATTGTTACTGGTGGGTTAGCCGGTGGAGGCGGAAGGTTCCTGGGGCCTGAGTTATCCCGCAGAATAGACGCCGACTATGTGGACAGGCTTATCCTCTCTAACGTAGCCCGTGAGTTACAAGCGACAGTTGAGGCGCTCGACCAGCGAGAGCAGCGGCCTCCCACTCGTTCCGAGCGATTCTCGAGGATCATTCAGCGCGTCATGGAACGCACCGCGTACACCGGGGGCGGCTCCGATCCTTACTTCGGGACGGTGTATCCTGAATTCCTGGTTTCGGAGTACGACGAACTACCGAATCTGATAGCTACCCGCGGCCATGAAATAGATGACGACTCCTACATCACCGCTATACGAAACGTGATAACCGAGTTGGCTTCCGGGGACAATGTGGTAATCGTTGGACGAGGCGCGCACATCATACTCAAAGACAATCCCAATGTACTGCGCGTTGGACTTGTCGCCACCTTCGAGGACCGGGTCGACCGGGTGATGGTGCGCGAGCGAATGGACAAGGCTACGGCGGAAAACGCGATAAGGTCGAGGGACGCGGCGAGGCTCGCGTACTTCGAGAGATTCTTCGGAATTGACAGCCCCGACGCGGCGGAACACTATCACCTGGTGATCAACACCAGCGAAATGAACCTTGACGCCGCCACTGACATCATCATCAGCGCGTCGGAGGAACTGGGGATGGGCAGGCTATCCAGACACGCCTTCCGAGTGGAGCCTTAGTTCGCGTATCAGTTCGTCTGACATCTCGTCGCACAGGGCTATATCTTCCGGTATGGTCACAAATCCCTCGCGCGTAACGTCCACACCATGTCCGTGCTTGAGTAAATAACGAGGGTCCACATCCTCGACCCAATAGAAAGCATCGTGGCGGAACGAGACCGCGCGCCAAGTTTCATAGAGTTCCGGACCATCAACCGGGGGATTGAGAAGAAACCTAAGCAGGCTTTCTTCAGCGGCGGGGAACGCCTTGAGCGAGTGATCTTCGCACCATAGCTCGAATATCGGCCAATACTCGGCAGAACGATCCAACATCCGCCTGTGATAAGGATCCTCAGCGGGATCCCTCTTCCAACAGACAGGAATTCCATACTCGTCCAGTTCCACCGGGGGCGAAATCGGCTCTGATGGATGACGATGACTGAAAATTCCGAGGGACCAAGGCCTTGATCTCCGCAGGACTTCTAAAATACGGATTGGAAAGGTCAGTCCAAATTGGGTGAGACACTTGGGATAACCGGCCCTAGACTTGTTCACGCGCACTAGAGTGCCTCGCGAATATGATAGGATTGAAGATGATTTCCGTTGCCGTCTGAAAATTCTCATAAATCAAGGACCATTTGTCTAACCAAAAATTCCAAGTAGATGACTACTTTCCTGTAATGAACGGATCAATTAGACAATTCTTGCAGGAAAGTAGCGAGTATCTGTCATCTTGTACATTGAACTCGCCCGTCTTCCCACCAAGCTCCAGTTTCGTGGCTGGTATCATACCGATAGATTATATCATCTACTATGAGTTCATGACGGGCTTTCACTCGATAGTTGTACATTGCTCCTTGCGAACATCGCCAGTTAATGTACGCTCGCATGAAATCTGGTTCGCAATCTGGCGCTCCTATGCCGTCTGGACATGAGGAGTACTTTGATTTAACTTTCACCCATCCCCTCCAACTCGACCGATAGAGCCTTTGAGAGATGGACCATTCGCTGCCTACGGGGGGAGCGACGGTACAATCTATATCGGACTTTGCCTGTATCCACCCTAGCCCTGGATCTCTTTTCGATTCATGCGGCCTATGAGATACGCCCTCACATCCCCAAGGGTTATCAACTTCTTCTCCATATGCAGTTGAACGTACGTTGGTATCTCCCCCGGTATATCGCTTAAGCAAACCAGAATCGTTTGGTGGAGACACTATGGAGTCAATTGGGCTACCACCGTTGGCATATACTGGAATAGCCCCGTCGTTAGCTAGTACGGTGATTACGATCAAAGCTATAGCCAGTGTTGTTCTGCAAAACGTATGCGACATGTTAAGTCTTCCGAATTTCATGGTACTCACCTCTCATGCGGATTTCTGCTTATGATTGATAGAACCTTGAAAGTTACGACCTTAGGCTTCTGGAATCTTTTCCGTTGTTCAATGAAAGCGGTGGCTTAGGGTAACCTCCTGATAAGATCGTGATGAGGCTTACATCGAAAGACCCTATCCCCGTCCACTGAATAAACCCTATAGTGCGTTTCGCACTTTGCATATCACCCAAACAGGACTATTTTTGTAGTACTTTTCGGGCTATGACAAACGTTCTGCATAGTACTCTTCGGACTATGACAGATGTTCGGAGTATGCGATGTTTCCGCAATCAGGGTCTTGCGAGTCTGGGAAGGATGAGCGAAATAGCGTTATCCCCGGCAACGCGAAGCCTTCGCGGATAACAGAAATTCTGGACAAGCCTGGACGACACTCACAGGCCCGATCCGCAACTATGAATGGAGTCTCCGGCTCTAGTCCGGGAGCGGAGCTTCGCCGTATTCCGGACCGACCTTGTTGTACCCGTCCAGGGCAGCGACCTTGTAAGCCTCAGCGAGCGTCGGATAGTTGAAGACGGTGTTGACGAAGTA
>JAAXHY010000063.1 GCA_012270665.1 Dehalococcoidia bacterium | reverse complement strand
GCCCTGGACGGCATTCGTGTATTGGAACTGAGCGACGGCATCGCCGCGTCCTATTGCGCCAAGATGTTCAGCGACTATGGCGCAGACGTCATCCGAATTGACTCGCCCGATCATCCTCCGGTGTCCTCGGTTGATGCCGACAATGTCGAGCAGGTAGCGCTCCATCTCCACCTTAACGCCAACAAGAGGAGCGTGGCGCTCGATCTCGAGTCGGAGCGTGGCCGGGGCATACTGCGCGACCTCGCGCTGCAATGCGACGCGGTTGTGGAAAGCATGAGTCCGGGCGTAGCCGAGGGGCTTGGCATTGGCTACGAGGCCATTTCCACTCGCCGACCCGATATCGTAATGACATCGGTCACTCCCTTTGGACAGACAGGACCATATAGAAGTTGGGGATACACCGAACTCACCGTATTCGCGATGACCGGCGCGATGAACCGCGAGGGACTGCCGAACAGGTATCCGCTCAAGTACGGGGGCGAGATTGCGCAGTACTTCGCGGGCACCGCCGCAGCCGCGGCTACGATGGCCGCGCTCGCCGGCGCGGCTTTCAGTGGAGTGGGCGATTGGATAGACATATCCATCATGGAAGTCATGGCCGGGCACCCGCACCAGATTGGGAGGCGCGCTCCGTTCGCTTATTCAGGCGAGGTGGACAGGCGGATCGAGCCGCGCACGTCCTCGGCGGGCGGGCGGGAGCCATACGCCGTCGGCACGTTCAGGTGCAAAGACGGATATGTGAGCTTTCTGCCCCTAGGGTCGCGTATGTGGCCGAATATCTCACAGATGATAGGACAACCTGGACTTCAGCAGGACCCGCGCTTCCTTACCTCAGAAGACCGCTCCGAAAACCGGCATGAACTGGAGGAGATATTCCAGTCCTGGCTCGACGCGCATACACGCATGGAGGTGTTCGACGCCGCGCAGAAGGCCGGACTGCCGGGCGGCCCCGTGCTGCACTCCTACGAGACGGTAGAGAACGAGCACTTCCGGTCGCGCGGCTATTTTCAGGACATAGTTCATCCCGTTTACGGCCATCTGTGGCACACGGGTCTCCCCCTCATACTCAGAGGGGCGCCCAGAAGAGCGTCCACTCCCGCGCCCGAGAGAGGCGGGAACAGCGGGGAGGCGCTGATGGAGTACTTAGGCCTGTCCGAAAGAGATATAAGGGAGTTGGAAGACAGCGGGATCGTGAGGAATGGATAGTTCGCGGGAGAATGTAAAGCGCCCACTTTCGGGCATTCGCGCGCTGGAACTGGCCGAGATATGGGCCGGGCCCTTCTGCGGAACGCTGCTCGGCGACATGGGCGCGGAGGTCATAAAGGTGGAGGCGGTTCAGCGGATCGCGCGCGGAGCGATAAAGCCCGCTCCCGTCTCTCACGGCTACCCGGACATGGACCCGGGTGAACGCCCCTGGAACCGCAGCGCCGGCTTCAACGGAGTGAACCGCAACAAGAAAGGCATAACGCTAGACCTGACACGGCCAGCGGGCGTGGAGATGTTCAAGGAACTGGTGAGCGTGAGCGACGTGGTGTTCACGAACTATGCCTTTGGGGTGATGGACAGGTTCGGGCTGGGATATGAGGAACTGAAGAAGGTAAAGCCGGACATCATCGCGCTGTTCACTCCCGGATATGGCAATACCGGGCCTTACAGGACGTTCCGCAGCATGGGGATGGTGATTGACGCAATAACGGGGCATACCGCGCTGCGCGGCTATCCCGACATGGACCTGTCGCGTAATTCGTTGGTTCATCATCCCGACGCGGTCGCCGGGGTGAGCGCGATGTTCGGTATCTGCATGGCGATACGAAACCGCGCCCGAACCGGCAGAGGGCAGTTCATTGATCTGTCGCAGGCGGAGAGTTTCATGCCGCACCTGGGAGAGGTGTTCATGCAGTACGGGCTGACGGGCGAGGTTCGTCAGAGGCGGGGCAACAGTCATTCGCGAATGGCGCCTCACGGCGTGTATCGCTGCGCGGGAGACAATCAGTGGGTAACGGTCTCCGTGAGGTCGGATGAAGAGTGGTCGGAGATGTGCGACGTGATGGGTATGCCCCAACTCGCGCGCAATCCGAGTTTCCAGACACTGGAAGCGCGGCTGCGCAACCGGGATGAACTGGACGACATCATCGGACGATGGACCCGCGAACTCGGACGGTACGAGGTGGCTGAGGCTCTCCAGGCGCGCGGCATACCGGCCGGTCCAGTCCTAGACTGTGGAGGAGACACATACGATGACCCGCACCTGCAGGAGCGTGGTTACTTCCAGGCCGTAGAACACCCGGAAGCCGGAGTCCACTTGTACAGCGGCCCGATCTGGAAGATGGCGAACAGGCCAGAACCACGTCATGATCCCACGCCCAGACTGGGCGAACACAATGACTGGGCGCTGGGAGAACTTATTGGCATCGCCGCCGGAAGGTTGATGGAGCTCGAGCTACAGAACATCATCGGCACAGTTCCACTCGAGGGAGCGGATATGGGCGGCGTTCGGCGAGCCGCCGAACTGAAAAGACAGAATAGCGCGTAGCCGCATTTCATAATTGCGGGAACTCGGATTGAACAACAGACTCGACAACAAAGTGAAGGGACGGTGAGAACATGGCCGAGATAACAGGCGCAGAGTTAGTCGTGGATTCGCTCAAGCGGGAGGGGATTGATACCATATACACGCTTCCCGGAGACCCAGTCGGCCCCATTGTGAATGGGTGCGCCGAAGCCGGATTGCGCGTGATCTCGGTCAGGCACGAGCAGGCCGCGGCCATGGCCGCCCAAGCGCACTCGTATTTCACGCGGGGCGTCGGCGTGTGCGTGGCGGCGTCCGGGGTCGGACAGACGAACACGCTCACAGCCATCGCCAACGCGCAGGTAAACTGCTGGCCCTTGCTGGTGATCGGCGGCTCCGCCGAGCTAAGACGCCGCAACATGGGTGACTTTCAGGAACTGGCGCAGGTGGAGTCCACGGCCCCGCTCTGCAAGTGGGCCTACGCAGCCGAGTCGATTCAGCGAATTCCCACGCTAATCAACATCGCGCTCAGAAGGGCGGCCGCCGGACGCCCGGGTCCCGTCTATCTCGACCTGCCCGCCGAGATGATTTCAGGCTCGGTTGACGATTCCGAGGTCGAGATACCGGTGCCCGCGCCAGAGCCGGCAAGGCCGCTAGCGGAGCCGGACAAGATAGCTCAGGCTCTGGAAGTTCTGAAAGAGGCCGAACGTCCTCTGCTCATAGTGGGCAAGGGGGCGTCATGGTCGTGGGCGGAGGACGAGTTGCTCCAGTTCGTGGAGCGCACCCAGATACCGTTCCTCACATCGCCCATGGGCGCGGGAACATTGCC
>JAAXHY010000330.1 GCA_012270665.1 Dehalococcoidia bacterium | reverse complement strand
GCTGCGACCTGGCGCTCCAATGGTCATCCGATAGGTGGGTTCTAATGTATGTGGGTCGAGCTGGAAGCTCGCGTTCATCATGTCTTCGGACGCTTCTGCGAATGCGGCGACGTTCCTGTGGTGGGTAGTTACTATGGTCATGGCCCGTTTGCGAGCGAGATGCGCGATTATCGCCTTTGCGAGAGCGGAGCCTTCCTCCGGGTCGGTACTGGTTCCAAGTTCATCGAGTAGCGCGAGTGAGTGAGGCCCCGCGTGTCTGAGTATCCTGATGACGCTGCGCATGTGCGAGCCGAAGGTCGAAACCGAATCGGCTATGCTCTGACTGTCCCCGATGTCAGCGAAGACACCCTCGAACACGGGTAGGGCGCTTCCTTCTTCGGCGGAGATCTGTAGGCCGGACTGATGCATCAGCGCCGCCAACCCCACGTTCTTCATGGCGACTGTTTTGCCGCCCGTATTTGGACCCGTGATAACCAACGCGGACCAGTCAGGCCCGATGGAGACGGTCAGAGGCACCGCGTCCGGTCCAAGCAACGGATGTCTCAGGTTGACCAGTCTCAGACTTCGGACGTCCGCCGCTATTTCGGGCCTGACGGATTCGAGACGACGCGCGTACCTGGCGCGGGCTAGCGCGAAGTCCAACTTCGCGGTCGCGCGATTCGCAATCCGAATATCGTCGGCGACCGCGCCTACTAGAGAGGAGAGGTCTCTCAGGACTCTGAGCGCTTCACGTTCCTCTTCCAGCGCGAGCTCTCGCCACTGGTTGCACAATTCCACTGTGGAGAATGGTTCCACGAATACGGTCGCGCCCGTGTTAGACGCGTCGTGAACGATGCCTGAAATCCTATGTCGCCGTTCCGCCTTGACGGGCACTACCAGACGGTCCCCCCGGATGGCTATGATGGGGTCCTGAAGCGACTCGCGGACACTGGAGGATTGCATGAATTCCTGGAGTGAATCGTTCACCCGCTCGTAGGCCCGGCGGACCTGAGACCTGAGCGCGCGCAGGGAGGGCGTCGCGTTCTCTGAGACTTCGCCACGACGTGTAATCTTTGATCGAACCTGGCGCTGGATTTCCCGCAAGTCGGGAATTGATTCCGCTAAATCGGCCATTAACGGCGCAACCTTGGCCGCGCGACGGACGGTTGAACTGGCGCGCCGATGAACCTCCAGAGACTCGGCGACGGCAAGCAATTCATTTCCTGTCAAGACGCCTCCAAGGGCGGCGCGTGTAACTGCTTCCGAGGTGTCGGTGTCTGAATGGAGGGTGAGATCGCCAATCTCTTCGATCAGCGCTCTGGCATCCGCTGTCTCGCGCTGGAGGCTCTCTACCTCCCCCGGGTCGAATGATGGCTGTATCTGAAGAGCGATCCGCCTGGCTTCGTAGAAGGTGGTCTGATCCGCGAGACGCTGACGTATCTCGTCGAAATCGAGCAGCTTCAGAGCCGATTCACGGAGATCTTCCAGTGACTGGTTTTCGTTTGACCGAATGATGGCGTTGGTTCCTGTGATGGATGCGGAGGGCGCTTGTCAATATTTGCTCCACCGCCAATTGTAGCAGATGAAGTTACCGCTATTGGAACATCAACTGGTTGTGCGATGCTGACAAAGACTGGAGGACTCTGGCAGCGCGAAAATCCCTATTCGGATACTAGACACTTAGGGGGAAGCCAAACAAAATAGGTTTGAGCGCTGACCACGACTTGCCCTCCACTAGTGAATGTGTTAATAATTTAGCGTATCGTAGTATTCGGTTTATCAGACCAGTTTATGGAGTTTGGAGGTACCATATGCCGCACGACATACACGAATGCGACGAACACGAACACCACGCGCATGAGCACGACGTACACGAATGCGACGAGCATGAACACCATGATGATGAGCCCGGACATGTCCACGACTCGCACGAATGCGACGATCACGAGCATCATGCCCATGTTCACGACGTTCATGAGTGCGACGATCATGAGCATCATGAACACTAGAAGACGCAAGGCGCGCTAGCGCCAACTGCGAATCGAGACGGATCGGCCCTGTTGTGAGCCGATCCGTTGTGTGTATCAACCCTAACTTTGTACCAGTTATATGTACCGGCTTTGCTACGAAATGGGAGAGGTAGAAGGCGTGACCGTCATTCACGACGTCCACCGCTCCACAATCACGTCCGGGTACGAGGCGCTCACCGCCCATGTCCTGATTGACTCGGAACATGATGGAGACTTGGAACCAATTCTCCGCGAATTGCGCCGGATTGCCATGCAGGACTTCGGAATCGCCCACGTTACGCTGCGGGTAGAGCAGTCCGTAGATGGCTGCGCTGAGGACCACCACGTGGGCCATCTGCTGCGCGAGGCGCGCCCGACTTGACCCGACGGCTCGGGCCTCGCTGAGGAGCGGGATAGAATGCCGGACAACTGACGGTCTATCCGCCGCCCACCGCTCTGACGATCTCAAGCTGGTCGCCGTCTTGGAGAGTGATGCCTCCCAGTTCGGTGCGGGGAATCACCTCTCCATTATGCGCCACCGCAATTGCCTTCTGAGTGACGCCTATATCCAGCAGATAGCGTTCTATGGATACAGGCCCGCCCGCCTCGCGCGGCTTGCCATTCACCGTAAGAGTTATCATCTTCTCGACTCCCTAGCGATGGAGTATGCCTGTCGTATAGCCTCCGACAGCCCCAAAGACGCGGCCTTAGGATCCCGCGCCATCGAGATAGCCGTGATGATCGCCGCCCCCGCCGCCCCGGACTCTACAAGCCCGGCGACATTCGACTCCGATATTCCGCCTATGCCAATGACCGGAACTCTGACCCTGCCGGTCACGTCTCTCACAAGTTTCAGTCCGCCTGTGTCCGCTCCGGGATGCGAAGCAGTCTCGAATATCGTGCCCAGTATCAGGAAGTCCGCTCCGCTCGATTCGGCCTCCACGGCCCCTTCAACCGAGTGAACCGAGCGACCTATCAGCATTTCCGACCCAACCAGCCGTCGCGCCGATGCGGCGTCCAGCCCATTCTCCCCAAGCTGAACCCCGTCCGCGCCGCTGAGAAGCGCGATGTCCACCCGGTCGTTAACTACCAGCAGCGCCCTGCCTTCCGTCACTCTTCTCAGTTCGCGCGCCAGCGACAGCAGTTCCCCGGCGGGGCAGTCCTTCTCTCGAAGTTGGACCATCCCGACGCCCCCGTCCACCGCCCCGCGCGCCGTATCCACAAGGTCACCTGACGCTGTTCGCCCTCTGTCGGTCACCAGGCACAGGCAGGGCAGGGCCAATTTCGGCTTCATGGGACTAAGCGGTCGCCGCCGCCACACCTTCCACCGGGCTGGACGGCACGCCCGTCTCTCTGCGAACTATCCGACCCGCTTGGTACGCCATCCGACCCGCCTGCACGCCCAGCCTGAACGCC
>JAAXHY010000583.1 GCA_012270665.1 Dehalococcoidia bacterium | reverse complement strand
GGGAGGCGGAAAGGTGACCGCCGTAACCTCCGGCACTTTCACCGACCTCGACGTGACCCTTCCCACGCGCAGTGGCGAGGAGGCCCAGGGCAACACCAGCCCCGAAGAGCTTATAGCAGCGGCCCACGCTTCCTGCTACAGCATGGCGCTGTCCGCCGGGCTCACCAGGGCCGGGACTCCGCCCGATATCCTCCAGGTGAGCGCGAGCGTGACCTTCGATATGGTAGACGGCGCCCCGACCGTCACCACCAGTGTACTCAGCGTTTCAGGGAGTGTCCCGGGCGTCACCACCGAAGAGTTCGCCGAGGCCGCTGAGACCGCCAAGAACGGCTGCCCCATCTCCCGCGCGCTAGCGGGTGTCGAGATCAGCCTGGAATCTGTGTCTTTGGACTAACGCCTTGACAGCGCGAATCCCGCTTCACTAAGCTGGATTCATCCAACAACGAACATACGCACGGCTAAGACGGAGACGAGTAGGAAGGCAGCCCCCGGCCCAGAGAGCCCGGTAAGGTGAGAGCGGGCGCCGGAAAGCCTTCCGAACATCCCTCCCGAGCTTCGGACCGAACGCCGCCAGAGGCGGCCAGTAGATTCCGACGACATCGCCCAACGTTACAAGGGCGGCCCGGTCGCCTTATGGCCGCCGGGGCTGAGAGCCCGTCTCATGGCGGGAATCCGGGTGGCACCGCGGGAATCCGGCTATTCTTAGAAATACGCTCCCGTCCCTGAATCGAGGGACGGGAGTTTTGTTTAACAGCAGAAAGACAACAATGAGAGAGAGCGAGACAAAGCCAGGGGTTCATTGGACGCGCAAACTCTTCGTGGAAAACGCTGAACTCTACCTGCCCTTCCTGGAACAGGCGAAGGACCGCGCCCAGCAAGAGGTTGAAGCGCTGTCCGGCCTATTCGCCGAGTTTGGAGCGCCGAGCGGAGGCCGTGTGCTGGACTTAGCCTGCGGCATCGGCAGACACAGCGTGATTCTGTCCAAAATGGGCTACGACGTGACCGGGATAGACATATCGCCGCTCTTCATCGCGAAGGCGCGTGAATACGCCGCGTCGGAGAACTCGGACGCCAGATTCGTCGTCAGCGACGCTCTCGATATCGCTGAACTGCTGGCAGACGAGCCGCCTTTCGACGCCTGCGTCAATATGTTCACATCCCACAGCTACTACGGACGTGAAGGCGACCTGAGTATGTTTAGCGGCGTGGCAGACCTGTCGGCGGATGGCGCGGTCCTGGTCGTGATGACCATCAATCGCGACTTCCTGGTCCGCCACTTCGTGCCTGAAGGGTCGCAGACAGCCGGGGACATCACCATCCGCGAGAGGCGTCGGTTTGATTTGGAGACATCCTGGATGATGAATACGTGGGACTTCTACGAAGGCGCGCCGAAAGAGCCGCCACGCCTGTCTTTGGAGTTGAACAACCGTGTATATAGTCTCCATGAGATGAAAGCGTTGGTGGAGGAAAGCGGCTGGAAGTACAGAGCCGGGTTGGGCTCTCACTCCCATACAGCAGGTGAAGTCAGTCTCGCTCCACTGAACTTGGACTCTAATCGTATGTGGGTTGTGGCACAGAAGTAGATTTTCGTGATTCTGTCTAAGACTAGGTATAGGAGGATATACGATGTTCGATCCAGTAAGCTCCAGAGTGGATTTTGTGGCCTTGGAACAAGACACAATCAACTCTTGGAATGAGCGCGATATTCCTCTGAAATATCGCAAGCGCAATGAAGGCGCGGAGAAGACTTACTCATTCATAGACGGCCCGATCACCGCGAACAACCCGATGGGAGTGCATCACGCCTGGGGCCGCAGCTACAAGGACCTGTTCCTGCGCTTCCGCAATATGCAGGGCTACCGCCAGCGATTCCAGAACGGCTATGACGGTCAGGGTCTGTGGATCGAGGTCGAAGTCGAAAAGGAACTCGGCTTCAAGTCCAAAAAGGACATCGAGGAGTTCGGCGTAGGCGAGTTCGTGGAGATGTGCAAGGCGCGCGTTGACCACTTCGCCGACGTCATTACGGAGCAGTCCAAGAGGCTGGGTTACTGGATGGACTGGGACAATTCGTACCACACCAAGTCGGACGAGAACAACTACACCATCTGGCGCTTCCTCAAGACCTGCCACGAAAAGGGGCTGGTGTACGAAGGCACCGACGTAATGCCCTGGTGTCCGAGATGCAGCACTGGGCTGTCCGAGCACGAGATAGTGACCGAGGGCTACGTCGAGATAGTCCATCCGGGCCTGTTCGTCAAGTTCCCGCTCGTTGGCCGCGAAAACGAGTCGCTGCTGGTGTGGACGACCACCCCATGGACGCTCTCCTCCAACGTGGCCGCCGCCGTCCATCCCGAACTCACCTACGTGAAGGTCAGGAACGGCGGCGACGTATTCTACCTTGCGAAAGGGCGACTGTCCGTCCTGCGGGGCGAGTACGAAGTCTTGGAAGAGACGCTCGGCAGCGAACTCGCCGGCCTCAAATACAGGGGTCCCTTTGACGAACTGCCCGCTCAGGAAGGGGTACGGCACTTTGTCATAAAATGGGATGAGGTGTCCGAGATCGAAGGTACAGGTATCGTCCACACTGCGCCGGGCGCGGGCAAGGAAGACTTCGCGCTCGGCAAAGAGCGCGGTATGGCAGTGATCGCGCCGCTCGATGAGGAAGGCGTATTCGTCGAGGGCTTCGACTGGCTGACCGGAATGAGCGTATTCGACGTGAACGAGCCTATCTACGACAGTCTGCGCGAGAAGGGAATGTTCTACTACGTGGAACCCTACCCGCACCGCTACCCGGTCTGCTGGAGATGCGGGACCGAGCTGGTATTCCGCCTGGTTGACGAGTGGTTCATCAGGATGGATCCCATCCGCGACCTGCTCATGCGCGTCACGGAGAACATACGCTGGGTGCCGGATTTCGGAAAGGCGCGCGAACTCGACTGGCTTCGAAACATGGACGACTGGATGATTTCCAAGAAGCGCTACTATGGACTCGCGCTACCCATATACAAGTGCGCCGACTGCGACACCTTCGAGATAATGGGGTCGGAGGACGAACTGCGTGAGCGCGCCGTCGAGGGCTGGGACGAGTTCGAGGGACACTCTCCTCACCGGCCCTGGGTTGACGCGGTGAAGATCCAGTGCAACGGATGCGGCGGCAAGCTGTCCAGAATCCGCGACGTGGGCAACCCGTGGCTGGACGCGGGAATCGTGTCCTTCTCCACGCTCGAGTACAGGCACGACCCGGACTACTGGAAGGAGTGGTTTCCGGCGGACTGGATATCGGAGAGTTTCCCGGGCCAGTTCAGAAACTGGTTCTACAGCCTGCTGACGATGGGCGCGGTGATGCAGGAGACCGAGCCGTTCAAGCTGGTGTTCAGCTACGCGCTGATGCGCGACGAGAATGGGGAGGAGATGCACAAGTCGAAGGGCAACGCGATCTGGTTCGAGGACGCCGCCGAGAACATGGGGGTTGACGCGATGCGCTGGACGTTCGCCCGTCACCACCCGGCGAACAACATCAACTTCGGTTTCGGGACGGCGGATGAGGTTCGCAGGCGATTCATCATACCGCTGTGGAACGTGTACAGTTTCTTCGTCACCTACGCCAACATTGACCGTTTCGATCCCACCGCTGTCGAGCCTCCGCCCGTGTCGGAGCGTCCCGACTTAGACAGGTGGATACTGTCCGAACTCCACCAGCTCATCGCGGACGTTACTCACAGCCTGGAGAACTTCGATCCGGACGGCGCGGCGCGGCGGTCGGAAGATTTCGTCGAGTCGCTGTCCAACTGGTACGTGCGCCGAAGCCGGCGGCGCTTCTGGAAGAGCGGCCTCCTGGACGGGAAGAACGGCTCCGCGTCCGGCGAGGACGTGACAGATAAGCTATCGGCCTACGCCACTCTCTACGACGTCCTGCTGACTCTGACCAAGCTGCTGGCGCCAATAATCCCGTTCGTGACGGACGCGATGTACCGCAACCTGGTTAACTACTCGCGCGCGAGCGTCCATCTCGAGGACTACCCGGTGGCCGATCTGTCGCTGGTGGACGAGCGACTGAACGAGGTGACGCGCCTGGCGCAGCGCGTGTCCTCTATGGGACGCGCCGCTCGCAGCAGAGCGCAAATCAAGGTACGGCAGCCGCTCGAAAAGGTATTAGTCAAGACACGAACGGCCGCCGAGCGCGAACTGCTGCCAGCCGCCGAGCCGCAAATATTAGACGAGCTCAATGTTCGGTCTCTGGTAGCCGTCGAGGAGAATGATCTGGTCGAGTATGTCGTTCAACCGAATCTTCCGCTGCTAGGTCCACTCTACGGAAGAAGAGTCGGCGAAGTGCGACAGGCTCTATCACAGGCTGATCCGATGAAGGTGGCCGCCTCGGTGAACGCAGGCCAGAACGTCTCGCTCGGAGAGTTCGTGCTTGAGCCGGAACACGTCCTCGTATCAACCGAGGACAAGCCCGGTCTGAGCGTATCCTCGGATGCCGGGTACACCGTGGCGGTAACCACCGAGGTTACATCCGACCTGCTGCTGGAAGGGCAGGCGCGCGAACTCGTTCACCGGATACAGAATATGCGAAGGGACGCCGGGTTCGACATCGCCGATCACATCGTCACCTACTACACCGGGGACGAACTGGACGAGCTTCTTGCGCGACATGGTGCCTATGTAAGTCAAGAAACACTCAGCGCCGAGCTTCTCAATGCCTCACCGCCTGAGAGAGCTTACTTGGAAGTCCAGAGCTTCGATGGTCTCAGTACGACAATTGGTCTAATAGTCGACAGAGACCGACCCTAGAGGCCAGTCCAAAATGAGGTCGCATAGCAGCAGCTACGACTTCACAATCGCCCCTCCGCAGCGCTATTACGGAGGGGCGATTTGTACTTTGACGCACAATGTTGACAGATCGGAATTATCCCTCTATTCTTCTTATTCAAACCATTATCATATATAGAAATGAGGACATTCTAAATCGTGATAGATGCGATATTTCCGCTTCGAGACTGTGAACTGCTAAGCAGTCTAAATGACGAGGAGCTCTCAAGAATAGCGATCATATGCTCAAGAATTAGCGTGGCAGAAGGCGACCGACTGTTCTTGGAAGGCCAGTCAGCCGAGCATATCTACATAGTTACCAACGGAAGGATTGCATTGCACAAGAGCCTCGGAGACCGCGCTAAGCTATCCCAACGCGGGTGGGCGACGATCGCATTCTGCCGGACGGATGAGATTGTAGGATGGTCGGCGCTGGTAGATCCTTTCCGATATACGCTGTCGGCGACCGCGTGGGAGCCGACCCAACTGCTGGCAATCAGGGCTTCGCTGCTCAGACGGGCAATGGAGTTGAACCCGGATGTGGGATTCCGAATCATGCGGTCGCTGTCCGAAGTGATGGCGCGCCGTCTTCAACAGATATCGCACGCCCTAACCGCCGCAAGGGAGAGTTCCGCAAGAGACCGAATGTCATCGTAAGACGTACTACCAAGCACAGAAAGACTGCGTTGCCGCAGTCTAATCAGATTGGAGGAGGTTGAGGTCATGTTGCCCATAGTCCAACTGAGACAAGTGACGAGAGACGATGTAAGACGGATTGCAAACTGGCTGGGTGACGAGGAAGTGGCGTCGCGCTGGTTCGGACACTACGCGTGCGGCGACCCGGTCCACCGAGGATATGAGCCTCTACTTATGCTCAACTCAAGTGGCGAAGACTGGGTTCGAGTGTTCAACCATAGCAGAGGCCACCTGATATTCTCGATCTACGCCCAGGAAGAAGGACACATTGGCGAGTGCCAAGCGGTGTTCGACGAACACGGCGACGTTGAGATGTCACTGCTCATTGGTCGCCGCGACCTGTGGCAGCGAGGGTACGGCGCATCTGCCGCGATTCAACTATTGGACCGGATATTCTACGACTACAATGTGGAGCAGGCGTGGGTGAGCGTACCGCAGGACAACACCGCCGCCCTCCGCTTATTCACGAGGCTGGGTTTTGCGCCCATAAGTGAAGCATACATGTGTACGGCGATGAACGGTGGCAGGCTCCGCGCAACGACGCTCGTTCTGCAATCCGCTGAGTACCATAGCCGGCAGTTACAGCCGTTGGTGGGCCAAGAAACACTGTCTCCAATCGTGACCGTAACGGGAATGCCGGGCAGCGGCTCGGAGGTTGTGGCGGCGGAGATTGCCAGGCTCATCAAGGCGAAGTTCGTCGACAGAGACCTCATCCAAGTTCTTTCGATGGAACTGGACCGTACGGTAGGCGAGATTCAGGCTCTGGAGGGTTCTTTCACCTCAGTATGGGCGAGGATGTTGAGGGCGATACTGTCCCCCTGGGAGCGATATGGCGCTATGGACTACTCGGCCGAGTTGATGGGTTCGATCCCGACCGAACTCTATCTCGAATCGGAACCGTTCGACTACCTGACCAAAGAGGAGTACCTGACGGGACTGAATTCCGTGATACGGGAATCGGTAGCAGACGCGCCCGCAGTGGTACACGAGTACGGCACACCACACTTCCTTCCCGAAGACCGGCCGACGTTCCACGTGTTCGTGGATATGCCGATGGAACTTCGCGCTCAGAAAGCTCAGTTTGAAGAAGGCTTCTCGATGGAGGATGCGCTGAGGATTCTGAGACGGGCGGACCGGGAGTTCATCTCCATGCACAAGAATCTACTTGGAGCTCATCCACTGAGCAACACCCGTTACGACATGACGGTGAATATGAATCGTCTGTCGGTCGAGAGCGCGGCGCGGATGGTGTCGGGCGCGATGACGCGCTCCGCCGGAGTACGCCGCTCCACCTCCACCACTCAGGGAACGCTTCAGCCCGCGTAGGCGAGCGCAGGATAGCCTCTTCTCATCAAGGGCGCGCGGTCACGAGGTCGTCGAAGAACCAGCGAACGGTTATCTCGAAGGCCTCGGGGAAATCCTGGTAGAACCAGTGGCCGCCGCCCTCGAGCTCTGCCAGGCGCATTTGCGAGTCAGGCAGGGCCGCTCTCATCTTGACGGCGGTCTCGTGGGTGAGAAGCGTACTCTGGCGGCCTCGCACCAAAAGCACGGGGCATGAGATTCGCCCCCATGAGTCCCACAGGTCCGGGCGTTCGTACTCGGTCATTATCCTGATGTCAGCTTTCCAGACGTAGGCGCCGCTGGGATTTTGCCTAGAGATCGCTGGAACCTGCTTCCTGAGCGCGTCTTCGGGGGTGTGAACGCGGCGCGCCTTGAGGTAAGAGATGAAATCATCCTCGGTCTGCCAGGATTGGGGTTCTGCGGCTATGGCGCGGAAGTCCCTAGCGGTCTGGGGGTTGTAGGGATCGGGGTCTATATCCACTATGACGAGGGCGCGGACGCGGTTGGGATGTCTAACGGTGTAGCTCCAGGCGTATCTGCCGCCCGCTGAGTGTCCGACGATTATCATGTCGGTTAGGTCGAGGTTGTCGGCGAGGATTTCTATGTCTGAGATGTAGTGGTCGAAGTGGTAGCCGTTGGGTCCGGCGCGGTCGCTGTCTCCGTGTCCGCGGCTGTCGAGGGAGAGGACTCGGTACTCGTCGGACATGGCGCGGGCGAAGATGTCCCAGCTGAGGGCGGAGTCGCGCATCCCGTGGAGGAGGAGCATTGTCGGGAGGCGCCTGTTGCCGTAGTCGAGGCAGTGGAGGCGGAGGCCGTTGTTGTCAACGTATCGGTCGGTTGGCTTCATCTTACACAAAGGCCATATACGACAGATGCCCGCCGGTGGGTTGGCGGGCATCTGTGTTTGTCTGGTAGCGGGGGCAGGACTCGAACCTGCGACCTTTGGGTTATGAGCCCAA
>JAAXHY010000194.1 GCA_012270665.1 Dehalococcoidia bacterium | reverse complement strand
CTATTGGTATTTTGACATAACTGTTCTATTCCGTCAATGGCGAACTTCTCACACGAATGAATGGCTAGAGACTGCTGAGAGCCTGTTCCAGGTCCGCGATTATATCCTCGGAGGACTCGAGGCCGCAGGACATTCGGATGAGGTCTTCGGAGATGCCCGACTGGGTGCGCTCGTCCTCGGAGAGGGAGCGGTGCGAGGTCTTGGCCGGGTGGGATATGGTGGTGCGGGCCTCGCCGAGACTGGGGGCGAACTTTATCATGTCGAGGGCGCGGACGAACTCCGACGCCGCTTCTCCTCCGCCTTGCAGGTCGTAGGAGACCATGCCCCCGAAACCGCCCACCAAAATGGATCTGGCAAGATCGTGTTGAGGGTGTCCGGGGAGGCCGGGGTAGTGTACTTCGCTGACTTTGGGATGATCGGCGAGGTAGGCGGCTGTCCGAATCGCGTTCTGGCAGGCGCGCTCTACCCTGAGAGGCAGGGTGCGTATTCCGCGAGCGATTAGCCAGGCGGCAAAGGGATCGGGCGCGCTTCCCCACACGCGGTTCGACTGACGAATCTGCATGGCGATGTCGGCGCGGGCCGCCGCGACTCCGCCCGTCACGTCGGAATGTCCACCGAGGCTCTTTGTGGCGCTGTGGATGACAACGTCCGCGCCCAATTCGAGCGGTCTCAGGAGAACCGGAGTCGCAAGCGTGTTGTCAACGACAAGGGCGGTTCCTCGCTTGTGAGCGAGTTCCGCGGTTGCCTCTATATCGGGAAGGCTCAGAAGAGGGTTGGTGATGGACTCTATGAGCATTATCTTTGGACTGATCTCGAGTGCGTCTTCAACTGCGTCGAGGTCGGTTGCGTCAACGAACTCCACCTTGACTCCCAGCCGTGTCAGATGTTGTCGCAGGAGTAGGTTCGTTCCGCCGTAGAGAGCGTCGGCGGCGAGTACCGTGTCTCCCGACTCCACTAGCGCCAGAAGCGTAACCCCGACCGCCGCCATGCCTGAGGAGAAGGCCACCGCGTCATCCGAGTCTTCGAGGTCGGCTACTACCTGTTCCAGTATCGAGACGTTCGGGTTGGCATCACGCGAGTATATGAATCCGTCCTGCCGGCCTTCGTATATGTCGTCCACTTGCTCGAGGCTTTCTATCTCGAACACGGAATTCTGATATATCGGAGCGGTCAGCGGCCTGGTGGCGGACGGCATATCGGAGCCCGCCGCGGCGCAGATGGAATCTATGGATCGGGGAGCGCGCATGGTGAATCCTTCGTACTCGGCGCCGCGACCGGGGCGCTAAACATCTTCCAGGAATATGTCGCCGCTCTTGCCCCCGGTCTTTCGAGCCAGGCGTATGGCCTCTATGCGCATGGCGCGGTCAACAGCCTTGCACATATCGTAGATCGTGAGGGCGGCGACGCTGACGGCGGTAAGCGCCTCCATTTCCACGCCGGTCTTGCCCGTCGTACGCGCGGTGGATGTTATGTTGACCGCGCTGGCCTGTTCGTCGAGATCGAATTCGACGGCGATCTTGTTCAGTGGCAGAGGATGGCAGAGCGGTATGAGTTGTGACGTGTTCTTGGCTCCCATGATGCCCGCGATTCGCGCGACGCCGAGTACGTCTCCCTTGTCGAAAGCGTTGTCGCGTATGAGGGCGAGGGTCTCAGGCCGCATGAGGACGCGACCCCTAGCCACGGCCTCGCGCCGGGTGTTGGGCTTGTCACCGACGTCAACCATCTGGGCCTTGCCGCTCTGGTCTATGTGGGTGAGTTGGGGCTGCCTGTCATTGGTCAATGGTCGCACCTTGCGCAGTTGAAATTTCAGATGAGGGTGTGTGCTTGAGGAGTCTCGTATCCTTCGTCAACGGCCAGACAGTCCGAGTTGGAGGCGGCTACGGCGAGGGCGTCGGCCCTTTCATTGCCCGCGTTGCCGGCGTGTCCCTTGATCCAGCGGAATTCGGTGTCATGGATTTCCAGAAGGTCCAAGAGACGCGCCCAGAGGTCGGGATTGACCGCTTTCTCCCTCCTGTTCCTTCGCCAGCCGTTCGCTCTCCAGCGTCTTGCCCAACCTTTGTTTACGGCGTCAACGATGTACTTCGAGTCGCTCAAGATGGTCACTTCGCACGGATCTGTGAGTGTCTCGAGTCCGACGATGACGGCTAGGAGTTCCATGCGGTTGTTGGTCGTATCGCGGTAACCTCCACTGAGTTCTTTGGAGCGGCGTCCGTACTTTAGTACGACGCCGTACCCGCCTGGGCCCGGATTGCCGGAACACGCTCCGTCCGTATAAATCATTACTTTTTTCAATCGGACTCCCGAGCGATGTGTTCCAGTGTCATTCGTTAGATGGAGTTATTGTACAGCAAGCCAACTTGCGTTGACCTGCTACCCAATGGCACATAGAATCCGACAATCAAGGAAGGCTGAGCCTTCCCCCCTTATTCTCATAAGATGGTCGCAGGCCAGCAAGGGCCGCAACTCTGGCTTATAACAGCAAGATTCACAGGGAGAGAGGATGATATGCCGGTTGATTTCAAAAAGCGGGACAAGGTCGCGTACATCACGATCAACAATCCGCAGAAGGCGAACATTCTGGACAAGCAGATTTCTGCGGAGATAGCCGAGATATGGAAAGAGGTGTGGGACGACCGCGACATCAGAGTGGCGATCCTGACGGCGGTGGGGGACCGGCACTTCTGCGCGGGGCATAACTTGGCGTCTCGACCAGACATAACGCCTGAAGAGCGCGAGCGTATTCGCGCGGAGGGCGTGTTCTGGCCGCTGAGTGGTACGGTGAACGGAGCGCGAATCGGAGCGGACGGCAGACTGGGCGACCACTATCCGCAGATATATAAGCCTGTGATAGGGGCGATAAACGGCTGGGCGGCGGGCGCGGGATTCTACCTGATGCTGACCTCGATGGACATACGGCTCGCGTGCGCGGAACACGCCCGGTTCAAGTTCGCGCTGCTGAGCCAAGGATGGGTCGGCGGCGGGCCGGGCGCGACGTATCTGACCCGGCAGATAGCCCATGCGGACGCGATGCGCATCCTGCTCATGGATGAGCCTTTCGACGCTGAGGAGGCACTTCGAATCAACCTGATAAACGAGGTGGTGTCGCACGAAGATCTGATGTCGAGGGCGGAGGAACTGGCGGCGCACATCGCGGGTCTGCCGCCTCTGGCGGTGCGAATGATGAAGGAGTTGGCGCTCAGGTTCGGGGATATTCCGGTGACCGAGGCGTGGCGGGTGCAAACACTCATGAACGCGCTGCTGACCCAGTTCAGCGCGGACGGTGACGAGGGGCGCGCGGCATTCCTGGAGAAGCGAGCGCCGGAATTCACCGGCTCGATTCGGATGAAGGGCGAGCCTTATCCCGAGGCGATGCCTGAGGAGCGATCTCGGCTGGACGAAATCAGGCGCGAACTGCTTGGCTAGAGAATGACGTTGATAACGTTCATAGACTATTCGGGAAGAATCGTCCGCTATCCCGATGAGCGTCAGGCCCATGTAGCTGAAAGGCATCCCTATATGGAGGACCATGTGGAATTGATTGAGGGAACGCTATCTGATCCGGATGAGGTAAGGATGTCGGCGGAAGACCCTGATACGGTAATTCTGTATTATCGGTGGTACTGGCATAGTCTGGTCGGAGCCAAGTATGTTAGGGTTGTGGTGAAGCTACTGGATCAAGATGCGTTCGTTTTGACGGCTCACGTTACGGATAACATCAGGCGAGGTGAACTGGTATGGACAAGAAGGTGAGCATCCGTTACGACCCTGATGGAGATATGCTGGAAGTATGGTGGGGCACAGCTCGAGGTTACTATTCGGCGACGGCGCACGACCGTGTAGAAACTCATGTGGATTCGGCGGGGGACGTTCAGGGATTCCTAGTCTTTGGAGTGTCTAAGCTGGACACGGCTACGACCGTGGAATTGCTCTCATCCCAACCAATCCGGTCCGAGATGAATGACTAAGATACGCATGAAGGGCGAGCCGTACCCGGAGGCTATGCCAGAGGAAAGGGGGAATCAGGTAGGATCTACCTGGCTGATTTGCTCTTGACTGTTGAACTTTTTGAGAGTCATACTTGTATACGTTGCCAACGGCTCTGTGACTGAATAAGCTGCTACGCAGGGCTAAGGTGTCAGTGTCCCCGGCGA
>JAAXHY010000057.1 GCA_012270665.1 Dehalococcoidia bacterium | reverse complement strand
TGCATCGCCTCCAGCAGCGCGCTCTGAACCTTGGCAGGCGCTCGATTGACCTCGTCGGCCAGCACGAGGTTGGCGAAGATCGGTCCCTGATGAACGCTGAATTCAGATGTTCGAGGGTTGTAAATCTGTGTGCCGATGAGGTCGGCAGGCAGTAGGTCGGGCGTGAATTGCAGCCTTGAGAACTCTGCGTCTATGGCGCGGGAAACAGTGTTTATCAGAAGGGTTTTCGCAAGTCCGGGCACTCCCTCGAGGAGAATGTGGCCGTCAGCCAGAAGACCGATAATCACCTTCTCTACCAACGTGTCCTGGCCGACTATGACCTTGCGAATTTCTTCGAGCAAACGATTCAGAAACTCAGACTCCTGCTGTATGTGTTCGTTAAGTTCCTGAATGCTATCAAGATTCATTCAAGCCTCCATGTTTGTTGTGTCGTAAACCCGAGGATCCTGGACCTGGCTTCAAGCCAGAGTCGCTCGGAGACGTTGACCAAGAGTGGGGAGTATTCGAAACGTTCGTTTCTCAAATAGTGATACGCGCCGCGCGAGACTAACGGTTTTGGCTGTAACGGCAGGACAGATGCGGGCTGACCTATCAGTCTCGAGCTGTTGGACATTGTTCCCATGTTGACCCTCTGGACTGGTCAAACTTCAAACCCCTTCGTATAGCTCTTCGGTAAGGCGCGAATTCTGGAACGACAGATATTGGGACTTACTCATTGTGGGTCGGCTCGCGTCCAATATGCCCTTCGCGGTCTGGGCGTCGTCGTGGAGCAGATCTATGACAGTCATAGCCATTGCGATAGCGGGATTCACTACCGCCTGCTCATAGTCGTCAACAACGTAGTCGGTACTGTGCCCGGAACCGACCGCCGCCGTGGTGTAGGGGTGTATGACCGGCATGATCTGGCTCAGGTCGCCCATGTCGGTGGACCCTCCACGATTCAGGTTGTCTGGATGCTCGACGACTTCATCCTCGCCGACCAGTTCGGTCGCGTTGCTCTTGAACAAGCCCATCATCCGCGCATCGTTCTTCATAGGCAGGTAGCCTGGCAGAGTAACGATTTCTACGCTACCGCCCATGGTAAGCGCGCCAGCGCGCAGGCATCTGTCCATCTTCTCATTGGCATCAGCTATCGCCTCGGCGGTGCGTCCTCTAACTCGCCCTTCATACCTGACGTCTGCCGGTATAGAATTGACCGCCGCTCCACCCCTGGTAATGATTCCGTGGAGCCTGACGTTGTGTTCATTTCGGAGGGTCTCGCGCTGGGTGTTCAGCGCGTTCAGCGCGACCATGGCCGCCTGCAAGGCATTGACTCCCAGGTGCGGCGATCCGCCGGCGTGAGATGCCTTGCCTATGAACTTCACGTACTTCACGACATGCCCATTGGATGTTCCGCCAACCGCGAACTTAGCGGTCTCCTGAGAACTCGACGCGGTGTGGACCATCATGGCCATGTCAACGTCGTCGAATGCGCCGAGGCGGATGAACTCCTGCTTACCCGCCATGAGACCGAGTTTGCCCTCTCTGCGCAGTCCCCATCGGTATTCGACATCTATGAATTCTTCGGCGGGAACGGCTATGAAAGCGATGTTTCCAGCCAGAGATTCCAGCACCTCAGGCACGAGCAGCCCGACTGCCGCGCCGAGCATCATCGGGGTCTGACAGTGGTGGCCACAGGCGTGCGCCGCGCCAGTTTCGGGATCAGCGTGCGGATGTTCGAGTACGCGGAGGGAGTCCAGCTCTCCGATGACCGCGACCGTCGGCCCCGGCTTTCCTCCCCGGACGACACCCTTAAGTCCAGTCAGAGCTAAGCCGGACTGGTGCGCGATTCCCAACTGGCTCATCCTTTCGCTGACGAACCAGGATGTCTTCACTTCAGTGAAGCCGGGCTCAGGATTGTCCAGGATGGTCTTGGCGGCATCTATGAGCCATTCGGAGCGGTCTTCTATCGCCGCCCGGGCGATGGACTTGAGTTCTTGGATTGTAGGCATATCCCGTCTCCGATCCGGGCTACTCGGTGTGAGTGGTCTCTTTCAGCATGGAGCGCATGAGACTCAGATAAGTCTCCTTGGTAAGCGGTGGATCGTACTCACCTACGATGCGGCGGGCGTGCTTGGCGCCGTCGTGCAGCAGGTCTATTACGGTCATGGCCATTGCTTTCGCTCCGGTCAGGACGCCTAGTTCGTAGTCTTGGACAACGTAGTCAATGCCGTGCCCGTTGCCGATGGCTGCGACGACATACGGGTGAATGACGGGCATGAGCTGAGACACGTGTCCCATATCGGTGGAGCCTGTACGGTGTCCCAGCCTGTGTACGTTGGCCTTTCCGACCAGGCCCGTCGCGTTCTGTCCGTAGAGTTCGAGCATACTTTCGTCCGACTGGATGGGAAGGTAGCCGGGAAGTGTCGTTATCTCTACTGAACCGCCGACGGACATCGCGCCCGCGCGCAGCGCTCGGTCAACTTTAGTTGAGGCGTCCATGAACGCTTCGATTCTTGATCCGCGCACATAGGTCTCCATGCGGACGTCGGCGGGCACCGAACTAACTGCCACACCGCCCTGAGTGATGATCGGGTGTACCCGGACAGTATCGGGGTCCTGGTAGGTCTCGCGC
>JAAXHY010000591.1 GCA_012270665.1 Dehalococcoidia bacterium | reverse complement strand
CTGGTAGTCGAAGCGATTGACCTTGACCACAAGCCCGTCGCAGCCGTAGTCGAGACCAGGAAATTCCTCGCGCCAGCGCCTATACCAGCCAAGCGCCTCTCCAACGCTGGAAAATACGCTGTTGTGCCGGTTGACTTTGAATCCAAGGCTGTCCAGGAATTCCAGAGCGTCGCGCTGGTTGTCCGGCACATCGCCGCCCTCTGAATATCCGATGCTGTACATGAATATATCGAGAGGCCGCTCAGCGGTCATCCTAGGATCGAGCTGCCTGAGGGAACCGGACGCGGTGTTCCTGGGATTGACGTAGGTGGGCAGTCCCTTCGCCTCGCGCCTGGCGTTGAACTCGTCGAATCTCGACTTCGGGAAGTAAACCTCTCCCCTAACCTCCAGTAGATCCGGGGGTGTGTCCGCAGTGAGGTACAAGGGTATGCTGTTGATGGTCCTGAGGTTGGCGGTCACGTCCTCGCCGACCACGCCGTTGCCCCTGGTTGCGCCGCGAACGAATACGCCGTCTATGTATGTCAGGGCAACCGCCAGACCGTCGAATTTCAATTCGCAAACCATGTCGAACCGGTCCGTTTCGAGCAGACCCACGACGCGCTCGTGCCACGCGAGGAATTCATCATCGTCGAAGGCGTTGGCCAGACTCAGCATAGCGCGGTGATGAGTCACCTCAGCGAATCCCTCCGATGGCGCGCCCGCAACGCGCTGAGTGGGTGAGTCGGGCGTTATGAGATCGGGGTGGTCTTCCTCAATCTTCCGAAGTTCGCGCATAAGGATGTCGTACTCGGCGTCCGAGACTTCAGGCCGCTCCTTGATGTAGTAGAGGTAGTCGTGCCGCCTTATCAGGTTGCGGAGTTCAGCGATTCGCTCCCGGATATCGAGGCTGATAGTGGTCATGTCCAACTCCTGACGCGCGTCGCGGCCGTGCGTTCGGATTAGCTCGGAAACTCAGAATACGATAATCGGGACGATCAAGTTTGGGCTAGCAGGTTTTGGTGGCGGGTTTCTCATTATTAGACATATATTCTGATTTATAGTCATTCAGGCTATCTACAGGTGGTCTTCAGGTGGTCTGCTAATGGGCTTCAGCCGGTCTGCTAGAGGGTCTGGTACCTGTATTTCACCTGCATACACCTGTATTCACCAGTTCAGAGACTTTTTTCGGGTTGGAATGGGATCATCTATAAACTCCACAATATATTTAAGTACTTTTGTTCTGTCACAGATGTATTGTAGCACAGCGGTCTGGGGATTGTGTAGTGGAGAAAATCACCGTCACACCGGCCTTATACCTAGAGAGACGGGGCTTTGTCGCCGCAGACGGTGGCGAGATAAAAGCCCTCAAGGGCGGCCTCAGAATGTCATGGACGCAGGACGACGCTTAACCCAACATCCGGCGAGACATAATCGGGTGTTCTGGTGGTGGAACTTATCTCAGGGAAACTGGACCTGCAAGTACGGGTTGAAACCAACTCGAAGGAATTGAAAGTCGCGTATTTACTCCGTTCTCGCCGGCTCCCTCTCGCGGCTTTGAGTAGAAACGCCGAGAGCGCCCTTCACCACGCCGACATCGTTAATTAGAATCCTGATCTCGGTATTGGTATCGTCAATGCGCCTGTTGGTAGCCTCGACACTTTTCTCCAA
Source organism: Dehalococcoidia bacterium (assembly GCA_012270665.1). The sequence continues at coordinate 4,633 of JAAXHY010000591.1, read as the reverse complement.
GCGGGTCTCGGAGGCCTTGATTTCATCTCTCAGCCGGGTCTCCGAATCTTTGATCTCATCTCTCAATCGGGTCTCCGAGGCCGTGATTTCACCCCGCAAATCAGACATATCTTCCCGCAATCTCTTCTCCACAGCCGCGATCTGTCTCGACAAAAAGTAGTACAAGCCGAGCGTCATGGCTAGTATAGCGAGAACATTAGTGATTGTATTGCCGTCTAGGCCGTCCATGTTTAGCTCCTTCGCATCCATGATACGGGCGATCGTCTTGATTGACAACCACCGCGCAAGAAGTGTCCCGATGCCAGAGATGGCACATAGGAATGGGTGTCCAACCGGTGTGGACACCCATTTATGAGCTAGGCAGATTTGCAGATTCTAGTACAGGTCATACCATGTGTATGAAGGCGGATAAATGCTGGAATCGCGGAATTCAAAGTATGCGTGAGTTGGGCTATCTGATTTAACTACGAAACAAGCAACCCCCCGTCTATTTGAACCAGGTGGTATGTGATCCGACTCTCCCAAGTATGTGTCAAGGGAATCTCTGTGGTAATCACAATCACCCCCACTATAGGGGTTATAAGAGTGAATGGTCTCACCGACCAATGCAAGATTACCCAAGCTGTCCCTAAGTGGGAAACGTTTGGATTCATCAGATTGGTTGAACACTTGTAAGTCCAAAATCACATACTTCTCGTCGTCCAGAAGGGTATCCGGTTGAAGTGACGTATATCTGTTATGTGTACGAAGCTGTTCATACCCGTCAAAGTCTACTGAACGGATCGCTATACACCATCTACTGTCGGACGGACCACATTGCCCGTCCTCACCAGCAAAAGCGTAGGCTGTCTGGCGAGTTAGTCCGTCTCCTACTACAACGGGAGTTGGTGAGGGAGTCGGGGTTACCACTACGACTTCAGGCTCAGGCGCGCCGGACAGATCTTCGCAGGCTATGCCGTCGTTATCCGGGTCGAGGCCGTGGGAGTCGTTCTGGGTAGCGAGGAAGAAGGCCTGCGCCTCCTGCCATGTGGTGAAGTCGTCGCAATCTCTATCGTCACCCGCCGGGTCATATCTCAGCGCGAGGCTGGGCGTGGTAGGCGCTGGCGTCGGCTGGGTTGTAGTCGAAGTCGGCGTCGGCTGCGGAGCTTGGACCTCGGACGGCCTGCTAATGTTCCAGTCAGCCCACTCGGGTTCATAGTCTGCCGCAGTTACAGTGCGGTAATCAGCCTTGGATCCCAAGATGGGAAGCACTTGTGCGCCTATCGCCCATTGCATAATCTCCAGCAAGTAGCATTGGCCTTCGAATTGTCCCGAACAGTTGCCAACAGTGTACGATTCGAGAATGACAGCGGTATGGATTTGCAGAGGCGATGGGTCGGGACCGAGCGATGAGGCTATCCGAGTCTTGGCGGTCTGGAAGTCCTCGCCGGTGTTCGGGACGATGTAGTTTCTTATGTAGGTGTCCGAGAGTCCAAACAGATCAGATAAGACGGAATTGTCCGGGGTCTGAGCGTAAACCTGCCAAACGCCTTGGAGATACCACTCGCGATAGCTGAATGTTTTGTGAGACGGCTCGGAGTCCTGCGCCTGAGTCTGTGAAAAGGTTAGCGCTATTAGTCCGAAGCCTATAATGGCAATGATTGCGCCCGCGGCGACTTTGGTCTTCATATCAGTAGCCCCCTTGTGACAGGATTCAAGCTACTCGCCATAAGTCGCCCGCGTCCGGGTATAGCCTCAAGGGGGCATGAAAGCCCGCCCTGTTCATCGGCTATACCCAAAAGGGATGCGGACGATTTACGTTGACTTATGGCGAGTCGGAGAAACCTTATCGGCCTGATATGTGCATGTCAAGACCAAATCTTTCTCTGGACGGTGGCGGCCCACAAGGTCTGGCTAGACTACATTCGGCGAAAGTGGATATACTCAATGCCAGCTATGGAAGTCCGTCTCAATCTCGAATCGGAAGGGTAAAGGGTATTGACTTTGGCTCCGTCGAAGGAGTTTCTAGAATTCATAGAACGCTATCCGCCTCTGAAGGCTATTGGAAACACGCCGATGGTCAAGATTGACCTAGACTGGCCCATCGGCGGCGCGGAGGTTTTCGCCAAGTATGAACACCTGAATCCCGGCGGCTCCATCAAAGACCGTCCAGTCCTGAGAATGCTTGTAGAAGCCATACTCTCCGGCGACCTCACACCTGACAAGACTATCCTCGACGCAACTTCCGGCAACGCGGGAATTGCCTATGCGATGATCGGAGCGGTTCTTGGATACAAGGTCGCTCTCGTAATGCCCGAGAACGCGAGCGAGGAGCGAAAGAAACGGCTCATCGCCCACGGCGCGGAGATTATCTTCACGGATCCTATGCTGGGATACGACGAGACACTATACGAGGTGAAGCGGCGTTTCGAGTCTGATCCGGACAAATACTTCTGGTGCGACCAGTATTCCAACCTGAACAATCCACAGGCCCATTACGATACGACCGGCGAGGAAATCCTCCAGCAAGCGCCGGATATTACTCACTTTGTGGCAGGGGTTGGAACCGGAGGTACGATCAGTGGTGTAGGACGCCGGCTAAAAGAGCGCGACAAGTCCATACAGATCATCGGCATCAATCCACCTGAGTGGCCTGGAGTGGAAGGGCTGAAGCCACTGGGCGAGGGGCACATCATTCCCGATACTCTGGATCAGAGCGTAGTGGATGAAATGCTTCCCATAGACGTCGACGAGGCGAAGGGCGTGTCTGTGTCGCTATCGTCGAAGGGTCTATTCGCGGGCCAGAGTTCAGGGGCGTATATGCTGGGCGCGCTCAAGGTCGCCGAGAGAGCGGACGCAGGGAAAGTCGTTACGATATTCAACGACATAGGAGAGAGGTACTTCAGCACGGGAATGTGGGGCTGAAGAAGGCGAGGCATGATTGGATAGATCGAACGGGGCGGCTCTGAAACCGAGCCGCCCTTGTTGTTTGGGACTAGATGTCGAGGTTTTTTACTTCCAGCGCGTGTGTCTGGATGAAGTTTCGTCTCGGGGCCACTATGTCTCCCATAAGCATCGAGAACACTTCGTCGGCGTTCGCGGCGTCTTCTATGGTCACCTGAAGGAGAGTGCGCCTCTCGGGGTCCATCGTAGTCTCCCAGAGTTGCTCGGCGTTCATCTCGCCAAGACCCTTGTACCTTTGGATGTTGACGGTCCTGCGGCTCTTCAGCTGCACCATCATTCCTTCCTGCTCGCCTTCGCTGTAAGTATAGAAGGTGTCCCGTCCGGCAGTGGTCTTATATAGTGGGGGTTGGGCTATGTAAACGTAGCCATGTTCTATCAACTCGCGCATATGTCGGAAGAAGAAGGTGAGGATCAGCGTCCTGATGTGAGAGCCGTCCACGTCGGCATCCGTCATGATGATGACCCGGTGATAGCGGACTCTGGAAACATCCAGGTCGTCGTCCAGTCCAGCGCCTATGGCCGTAATCATCGAACGAATTCCATCGTGACTCAGCATCTTATCGGCGCGGGCCTTTTCGACATTCAGTATCTTGCCCCACAGCGGGAGTATGGCCTGGGTCCTTCGGTCACGGCCCGACTTGGCGGTTCCGCCCGCCGAGTCGCCCTCGACGAGATAGAGTTCGCAGAGCGCGGGGTTCTTTTCCGAGCAGTCGGCCAGTTTGCCGGGCAGACCACCGCCGTCCATTGCGTTCTTTCGGATGATGAGGTCGCGCGCCTTCCGGGCCGCTTCCCTAGCGCGCTGCGCAGTCAGACACTTTTCGACGATTCTCTTCGAGTCGGTAGGATTGTCTTCGAGATAGTACTGAAGGGCCTCAGCAACGACACTCTGAACCTGATTGGAGACTTCAGGATTGCCCAGCTTGTTCTTAGTCTGGCCTTCGAACTGCGGATCTGTCAACTTGACGCTGATGACCGCAGTCAGTCCCTCTCTAGTCTCTTCACCGGCAAGGTTTGGCTCGTTTTCCTTGATGAGATTCTGTTTGCGTCCGTAATCGTTGAGAACCCTGGTGAGCGCCGATCTGAATCCGGTTATATGAGTTCCTCCATCAATGGTGTTGATGCAGTTGGCGAATGAGTGGACGAACTCATTGAAGCTGTCGTTATACTGGAGAGCGGCTTCTACGATGGTCCCCCCATCGAGTTGCTTTTCGACGTAAATCGGGCTGGCGTGAAGCACTTCTCGGTTCTGGTTCAGGTTGGTGACGAAGCTGGCGATGCCGCCGTCGAAGTAGAAGGTCTGCTGGTTGTTCGGCCAGCGACTGGCGTGGTAGTGACTGGTGAATCTGATTTGGAGTCCCTTGTTCAGGTAGGCCATCTCCCTGAATCGCTGGGTAAGGGTGTTGAAGTCGTATTCGTATTCGTAGAATATCTCCTTATCCGGGAGAAAGGTTACCGTAGTTCCCGTCTCCGAGGCGTCGAGTTCGTCCTCGCGGGCGCGTCTGAACTTCAAGTCTGTCAGGCGTATGCCCCGGGAAAAGTCCTGGTAGTATATTCTGCTGGCCCTGCGAACCTCGACCCTGGTGTGTTCGGACAGCGCGTTGACGACAGACGCGCCGACTCCGTGCAGTCCCCCCGATACGGTATAGGCTTTGCCGCCGAACTTGCCGCCGGCGTGCAGCGTGGTCATCAC
>JAAXHY010000520.1 GCA_012270665.1 Dehalococcoidia bacterium | reverse complement strand
AGTCGGTCCCGTCGGTGTGGGACACCGATATGTGGAAGTTCACCACGTAGGTTCCCAGGCTGTCGAACTCGAGGAAGTAGTCGTTGTGATTGTCAGTTGTGCTGCTCGGGTTGAAGGGTGATCTCGTGTGCGTGTAGCTGGGAGGAGCGGGGTCGTAGAATGTGCTCGCCGATGTGCTGTCGTGGCGGACCTTGACCCGCCCCGGCGGCGCCGCATCGTCCAGTCCGCTCACGCTTACCGTGCGGATGATGTTGCTCCAGTTGGCTAGATTGTCGTTGAAGCCCGTCCGGGAAAACCAGACTCTCACGCTCTCGCGATTGTATCCTCCATCTGCCCGTCCCGTCCGCCAGGAGACGGTGTTCGCGTCCGTAACGCTATGGCTCTTGCTATCGTAGTAGCGGGCTGGAGGGTGGTCAGGAATCTGGACGATTATCGAAGCCGGATCGAGGTAGATGTCACCCAGATGGCCGGCCCGCTGGTGTTCGGGCAGCGAGATGACGCCGGAATCTCGTATCGTGTCCTCTCTCGACAACAGCTCCAGCGTGTCAGTGTCATCGCTTCGGCAGGGGAAGGCCGTCACGCCGGCGCCCACGCAGTCTTGGATCCACCATAGAATGATCTCACCCTCGTTCAGAACCACCGGCGCCTTGCCCAGGCACACGGTGGCGACGTCGTTCGCTACGTAGATGATCTGCCACGCCGCTTTGTGGGGCGAAGCGTTCACCACCGTCGCCGTCAGGCAGCGCCGCTCCAGGGGAATGTCCTCGTCGGTGACCATGACCGGTACTGAGAAGGTAACGCGCCAGTCAAGATGCCCCACGTCCCAGATACCGGTGTTGGAGTCAATGGGGGAAAAGGACGTGCCTTCCGGCGCCTCCGGCGCGGACCCGAAGCGCAAACCTCGCGAGAGCTCGATCTTGATCTCCACGTCATGTTGTTCACGGTAATCATCCAGATGAGTATAAGGACCATAGAGAGAGTCATACCTGGCTTGAACCTCAAAAGCAGTCGTCGTACCCAATTCCGGCGACCGGTTTGTGGCGCGAGCCCGCACGCCGGCGTCCGTGTATGGTATATAAGCGCGACCCTTGCCTTCCATCACATACCAATGCTCGGCTTCATTGTTCGCCTGGTAGCCCGGCGGCTCGACGGGGTTGACCAACTCGGCATGCATGCGGACCGGAGTGGGCTCCGCATAGTTATCAGTAAAGACCGAACTGAGGGTAAATGTCGCAAACGCACTACTATACGTAAGTACAGTACTCCCTTCCTCTCTGTCCCTGTCGTGCGACGGCAGTATGGGGATGGTCCACAGCCCTGTGCTGGTGTCAAATGACCCTCTGCTGAGAGAGGGGCTGCGGGTTGCCCTCTTTTCTTGTCCGTTCACCGTGGCGGTGATGCGAACGACCACGTTGCGCGCATGCATCGGCGGGTGACCAGAAATTGGGTCATTATGCACTAAGACCGTGAAGGCTGAAGTGGTACTGCCGAGTCTTGGTGTTACCGGCTGACTTTCCAGGGAGAGGTCGGCCGCCGGGGGATTGCCATCTTGCGCGTTCGCGGGGGGAGCGACTGAAGCCAGGGCTGCGAGAGCCGCCAGCAAGAGGACGAGCAGGCCCGCACGCACGCGCCTTCCGCGACCGGTCATTGCCCCCCCCCGTATATTTGATACGGGATCTCAATATCGCTGCCGAAGGGACCATCATTCTACCGGAGAGATTGCCCACGTCGCCTCGCTCCTCGCAATATCCGCGCTGTGTGTCAGGCCTATCCACGCCGGACGACCGGGTGAGGAACGTCCCGCTCTGGATAATATTGATACTTCGTATCGAGTCAATACTATACGCCGCCGCCGTCGCCGCTGTCAACCAGAGTCTTCGCGGTTTCGAGGCCCGCGCAAGCGCTTTCTCACGCGCTCGTCATTTGACATCCTCTTCATACACGAAATAGACTCTTCGGCGAATCCTCCCCGTCGTCCGTCTCAGTTTGTTCTGGGAGGCGCTGACGGGGTTATCCATATATGCCTGATGTCTTTGCGCTTGGTTCTCTTTATAGACTCTCAGAATGTCTACCATTCAAGACAGCGCGGCCACACGAAACTGGAACAAGGGTAATTTCGACTACTTTACCAACCGTTACCAGAATGTGGAGATGAGAGATGAAGGTTAGTTACCACCATATAGACGACCTTCTATATATTGACACAGGAACTCCCGGCATTGTGTCCGATTCTCTATTGGACACCCCCGGCATTGTGGTTCATCTCGCCACCGAAGACGGTCACGATATAGTGGGCGTCACAGTTATGGGGGCGTCCGCGTACCTGCCTTTGGGCAACGGAGGATATGACGCCGAGACCGACACCCTATTGATGGGGAAGTCAACCGCGGATCCGAAACATATCACTCAGAACGGCGACATAACAGGGTATTGGCAACTGGACGAGTACGACCCATCTGACGGGTATCAATATCCCATAGGCGTTGCCATCAGACGCGCGTCGGTTCATCTGGCGAAAGTATCTACTGAACCGATTGGGGCACAGATTCGTCA
>JAAXHY010000123.1 GCA_012270665.1 Dehalococcoidia bacterium | reverse complement strand
CGCAAGACGAATAACTGAAATTATGCAAGGAGCTTAGAGATGAATAATAACAATGGTGGCGGGTTTGTAACAGGACTGTTGATCGGTGGGATAATAGGCGGTTTGGTCGGGCTCTTGCTCGCGCCCAAGTCCGGCGCAGAGACCCGGGCAGAACTTCTGAAGAAAGGGGAGGCATGGAGGTCCCAGGCGGACGTGATGGCCGCCGACGTTCGGAGCAGAGGAATGGCGCAAGTTGGAGAAGTGAGCCAACGCTTCGGACCTGCGGTCGACTCACTGAGAGAGCGTGGTTCCGCTACACTGGAAAACGTCCGAGAAACAGGGGCGGAAGCGGTCGCAACCGCGCGGCAGAGGGTTGACGCTGTTCGACATCGAGACAACAGCCAGCAGAGGGGAACGGAAGACGCCGAGTCGGACAATGCATAGCGATAGAGCCGGGTGGTCCTAAAAAGGGTGGGAGGAAAAAGTCCCCACCCTTTATTTTTCAATAGTCCTATTCAGGATTCTGAGCCTTCGGATACGACCCGAATATCTTGAAGATAGAAGCGCGCTCCCTCATTGCGTCCAGAGCCTCTGATACCACAGGGTCTTCGCGATGTCCGTCCATGTCTATCAGGAACACGTACTTGCCCAGGCTTCTTCTGTCAGGACGTGACTCTATCTTTATCATGTTGATTTCTCGCTGCGCCAGTTCGCCAAGAGTATTGTACAGAGTGCCAGGCGCGTCCTGAGAGAAGTCAAAACATATGGAAGTCTTGTCCCGTCCAGTACGTTTTCCATCCTCGCTTCCAAGAACGACGAACCGCGTCAGGTTGTTTGGCACATCTTCGATGTTGGACTCCACTATTGTAACCTCAAATAGCTCCGCAGCGCGGCTGCTGGAAATCGCGGCTGCTGGATACCGACTGGATTTCATGTCCTCCACCGCGCTGGCAGTGCTAAGGGCCGCCACGTGTTCTGCGTTTGGCAGATTGCGGCTCAAGTATCCTCTGCACTGCGCTATTGCCTGCGGATGCGAATAAACAACCCGGATTTCCTCCATGCCTACTCCCGGGCTCATCAACAATTGATGATGTATTGGGACCACAACCTCGCCTCTGATCTTCAACGGCGATTCATGGATCAACAGATCAACCGTGTATGTAACCACCCCTTCCAAACTGTTCTCTATGGGGACGATGGCCTCCTCGACCTCTCCCAGTTCCGCAGCCCTCACTACGGCCGGGATTCCGCTGTATGGAACTCGAACGGAGTCGGCGGCATAATAGATAGCAGCCTGTTCACTGTAGGTACCTTCCGGCCCAAGATATGCCAGCTTCATCCCTGCCTCCTCATCACAAGCCTCCAGTTTCCTCGTCCAAGAGTCCTTCCATACTGTGCATGAAAGCATCTACGAATATCAATGAGGCATCAATCGAGACATCAATTCCAAGCCTGTCGAAAAGCTCGACGTGCTCGGACATATTCACAATGGACATTACACGATCGACATTGAATAGATGTTTCGCCATCTGACAGACGACCAAGTTTTGATGGTCTCGCCTGCCGGTGGTAATCAACACCTGCGCGCGCATAGCGCCCGCCTTAGTGAGCACATTGAATTCAGTCGCGTCTCCCTGCACCACAACGCCCCCAATCTCGGACTCAAGCGTCGCGCACCTTCCGGGATCGCGCTCTATTACAGTGATCTCTTGGTCAACCTCCAGAAGCCGACGAGCGACCGCGGTTCCGACTCTTCCCGCTCCAACAATTATCACGTACATAAGTCGGGCTATTGACCCGTTCCTCCATCACGCACGATCCGGATAACCATGTCCCGGATAAGGTCGGCCTGGCTGACAGCAGTTATGTCGAGAGCCTCATACATTCCTCGTTTTACCGGATCGTCGGTTCGGCAAATGACAGTCGGAACTCTGAATATATGGTGAGCAATTTGAGCCGCGGTAGCATTTACGGAATCGCTACCAGTCACAGAGATAAATACATCCGCGTCCTGAGCGCGAGCGCCGCGAAGGCTTGACGCCAACGTAACGTCCGCCAAGCGCGGCTGCGCCCTGCCACTACTGACCAGAGCCGGCGGGAGACGGTCGAAGGCGGAGGGAATCAGGTCCAACACCTGCACAAGACTGCCCGACTCACACAGAGCGGAAGCCAAAACCACTCCAGTGCGACCGCAGCCGCCTATAACGACCCTTTTGGCCAAAAGTCCAGCGCCGCCGGTCATATACTTCGCCCGAAAGAAGGAGCAACTTGTGAGGAGACGCCCGACGACAAGGGCTCACGCGATACTATCACCCTGCAGGGGGCATATCTCAGCACGTACGGAATGCGCTCATCCAATGAATACACACCATAGGTCTCCTTATAGGTCAATCCTATGACGATTGCGTCCACTTCCTTGAACACCGCTTCACGCACGATTGCCGCTCCCGCCTTGCGGACCTGAACGATCTCAGCGCTCAGAACGCACTTGTAACCGCTTGCAATCTCCTCCATCCTGTTGAGTACTCGTTCGCCCGACACGTAGATTGAGTTCATAGCGGCATCGAGCGGATACTCTCGGGACACTTCAACTACATACAGAATGTGCAGGCTGCTTTGACTCGATTCAAGCAGTTCACACCCGAGCCTCACAACTTCCTCGTCGTATGCCGCCCCGGTTACAGGAACCAACACCGACGGAATCCGGGCGCCGTTTCGAGCCGAATCCCGTCTCTGAGCAGCCTGTCTTATGCGATTAAGCAAGTTGAAACCCCTGCATCAGGCATGGCAAAGCCCAACTACTATGCACTCTCGTCTAAAGGCACGATTCCCTGAATAGTGTCGCCTACCATATCCAGTACCTCGTCCTGTCCGGCCAGAATCATCCAGTCACCTGCGTTCACGACGTCATCCATGTGGGGATTTATAGTGACATTCCTACCACGCCGTATAGCCATTACGGTAAGCCCGTATTTATTGCGGGGGCCCGAAAAGCCCAGTTCCTTCAGACTCATCCCGAAGAATCTGTCGGGCACTCTCAATTTGCTGATGCCAAAGTTGGGAGTTATCTCAAGATATTCTTCCACATTAGGGTTGAACATACTATGGGCCAATCGAATTCCTGTCTCGTCCTCAGCGTGTACCACCTTGTCCACGCCTATGCGAGACAACGTGTTGCCATGGAGTTCATCGTGAGCCCTGGAGACTACGTACGAGACACCCATAGTCTTCAGAATCACCGAAGTCATGACGCTTGCTACAATGTCAGAGCCGATCGCCACCACCACTGCATCGTAGTCGGTTATTCCAATTTCCTTGAGCACGGCGTCGTTCGTACAGTCTCCGGTAAGGGGATATGTAGCCTTGCCTACTATGCTCTGGACACGCGCCTCGTCCTTGTCCATCGCAAGTACATCGTGCCCCAGATTGTATAGGGAACGGGCCACACTGGAGCCGAATCTTCCAAGACCCAAAATCGCTATTTGCTTCTTCATTGAAACAGCCCCTGAATCCAATAAGCCTCTTCGAACCAAGTCGGGAAATTCGACTACCCTATTGTAACGCGTTCTTCGACGAACCGATACCTGTCCACATACGACTGCTGAGCCATGGCTATCCCTATGGTGAACGGGCCCACTCGCCCAACGAACATCGCAATAATCAGAATCAACTGCCCCCATTGTGAGAGCGCAGGCGTCACCCCGGTACTTAGCCCGACCGTGCCGAAGGCGGAAACACCTTCGAAGAACAGGTCCAGAAAATCGAACGCGCCATCAGTGATGCTGAGTGAAACCACGACTACGAATACAATCGCGGTGGCAATCGCGCCTATTACCAACGCGCTTCTGACCTGTCTTCCTGGAATCTCTCTACCGAAAGCGGATGTGGTGTTTCTGCCGCGAATAGTAGAGAACACCGCGACCAGCACAACAGCGAGAGTGTTGACCTTCAAGCCTCCCGCTACCGAGGCCGAGGCGCCCCCAATGAACATCAAGCCGGTTATCATAAAGTTGGTCTCTTGTTCCGTTTCTGAGTAATCAAGAGTAGAAAACCCGGCCGTCCTGCCGCTGACCGACTCGAACACCGAAGTGGCGACCTTCTGGCTGACGGGCAGATGTCCCAGAGTTTCGGGGTTGCGATACTCAAACACCAGGAATATAGCTACGCCCAGAAGAATCAAGACAGCAGTCAGAGTGAGCACTAACTTGGTAGTCAATCCAAAGAGCCGAAATTTTCGCTGTCTCACCATATCAAACAGGACGCCGTAGCTGATCGCGCCCAGAAATATCATAAAGGCGGTGACCCCGATAACGACTCCGTCTCTCTGAAACGCGGTCAGCCCTTCCTCGTGTGGGAATATTACGAAACCCGCGTTGTTAAAGGCAGACACCGCTTGAAACAGCGCTTGCATCAGAGCCTGTCCAGGAGGATAGATCGCCCAGAACTTAATCGCGAGTACCGCAAACGCGACCGCTTGGCTGACGACGGCGAATGCCACAATGCCAACCGCGAGTCGGACGAGTCCTCCGTGTCCCATTCCCATCAATTCGCCCCCGAAACTTTCTTGTATCAGCAGACGATGGGAAAGAGTAACCTGTTGACCTATCAGAACGATGGCGAAAGTGGCCAAGGTCATGAAACCAAGCCCACCCACAAAGATAATTCCGGCCAGTATCAACTGACCGCCGGTAGTCCAGTAAGTAGCGGTATCCTGTATTACAAGTCCGGTTACGGTTACGGCAGAAGTCGCGGTAAACAGGGCAACGAAGAGGTGATCGAGTCCGTTCTCCCCGCGATGTGTAAACGGAAGCGCCAGCAGAAGCGTCGCGACCAATACCAGGGTTGCAAAGGAATAGATGAGGAGCAGCGGAGTGGCGGATGCCCTGGATTTAGTCTCCCTCTGTTCTACCGCAACAGTCACCGGACCCAGTTCGGCTTGTCTGGGCTGTCTGACCAACTGGTCGCCTGGCTTGGGATTCCAAGGAGAACGCACTAAACAGCTTCCTGCGTCGGTGTGTGTCGGGGGAAGGCCAATAGAGTGTGATAGCCTACCGCGATTCTAGGTTTCACCTTGACGAAATGTCAATTGGCGGCTCGCGGCGCTGATTTAGCCGCCCGGATTATTCTTGCATACTCTCTCTGGGCTGACTAACCTTGAACGAGCCACAATTCTCGTCAGGTCTTAGAAATGTCCAATCGTCCCCCGGATCGCCCTCGGCTGTTCCATCGTCCGAATATCCATATGCCCCATCTTCAGAGGCCGGGCTCGCACAGCGTCCACATACCTCACCCACATATTCGACACCCGCATTTCAGGCCGGAGACTATCTGGTTCCTGTTCGACAAGAACCTCAGGCCCCGGACGAAAAACTACCTGTTCCAGTGCGGGCTTGCCATAATTTCCCTGATAATCATTCTCATGGCGCATAGCGCTCTGTTCAGCGAGGCGATCATCGTTTCCATAGCCTCAACCGCCTTCATCATATTTGTGCTCCCCGACAGCGTCGCCTCCACTCCGCGCAGAGTAATCGGAGGCCAGATAGTCGCGATTCTGGCCGGGGCCCTGTTATTCGCGGTTCTGCATATTCCAATTGTCGAGAACGCGGCGGTAAACGCGCAGTTGGTGGTCAACATAGCCGCAGCCATGGCCGTCGGGCTGAGTATCCTGCTCATGGTAGCTACCAACACCGAGAATCCCCCGGCGGCGGGAGTCGCGCTTGGTCTGGTACTCGATCCCTGGCAATGGTCGGCGATAGCTTTCGTTCTGATCGGCGCCCTGGCGCTGAGCGTCATCCGTGTCATCCTGAAACCCAGGATGATCAACCTTCTCTGATCGGCAGGACGCGCTGGATATCGACTGGTGAATTTGCGTCCCTAGAGCGCCCCGATTATAGTAACGGCATATAGGTCGCCCAGATGGACAGTGAAATCCGACAGTTAGTACAGTCCCTGCATTCGACCGAGGGTATGACATCGGTCGTGATAGCGGGCGCGGGCGCCCCGGCGATGGGCTGGATCCTGGGCGTCGCGGGCGCGTCCCGTACTGTGTTGGACATACAGGTTCCCTACGCCTCGTCCGCCATGGTTGACTATCTCGGCTCCGAACCCGGGCAGTACGTCTCCGAACAGGCGGCCTTGGATCTGGCCCGGGCTGCCTACCGCCGCGCCGTCCGGTTGAGAGAGGGCCGCATCCCCGTCGTTGGCCTCTCCTGCTCCGCTACAATCGCCACCGACAGGACCAAGCGTGGCGACCACAGATGCCACGTATCCGCCTACGACGCGACGGGCTGGACGACTTCCACGCTCACACTCACGAAGGGTCTGCGTGGGCGTGACGGAGAGGATGACGTAGTGAGCAGACTGATTCTGAACTCGCTGGCCGAGTCGTTCGGATTGCATGAAAGAGTTGACCCGCGCCTGTCGCGCGATGAGCGGATTGTCCTGACAGGGCATCGGTATCGTGAACCGCTGGAAGCCCTGTCCGCTGGGCACATAGGACACGTTCTAGTCTGCGCCGATGGAACGCGGTTAGCCGACGAGCGCTTCAGCGGAGTAATTCTTTCCGGTTCTTTCAACCCACTGCACGAAGGGCACACGCGCCTGGTGAATGTAGCCACCAGAATCCTCGACAAGCCTGCCATCTATGAACTCTCGATTTCCAACGTGGACAAGCCGGACCTGGAGCATTCTGAGATCAGGCGTCGCCTCAAGCAGTTCCAAGGCAGGGCTGATATAGCAATTACGCGAGTTCCAGTTTTCTACGAGAAGGCGCGCCTGTTCCCCGGTTCGACTTTTGTCATCGGGTACGACACGATGACCCGCCTTGTCGATCCAAGATACTATGGCGACAGCAGGCAGAGGATGGGGGCGGCGCTGTCCGAACTGCGCGACCTTCGCTGTGACTTCCTCATTGCGGGACGTGTGGAAGGCGGAGTATTCAAGACCCTCGAAGACCTGCCCGTGCCTCCCGAATACGTGGAAATGTTCACACAGATACCGGAGTTCACATTCCGCGAGGATATATCTTCCTCGCAGATCCGAGACGAGTCCCTAAACTGAATGTCAGACGTCAATACCACAGTTGCGTGAAGGGAAATGAGATTCAAAGACCTGCGCGAGTTTGTTTCACTGCTTGAAGAGAGAGGCGAGTTGAAGCGGATCGCGGCCCCAGTTAGCACACACTTGGAAATTACCGAGATCACAGACCGTATGGTAAAGTCTGGCGGTCCCGCTTTGTTGTTCGAAAACGTAGATGGTCACTCCGCGCCCGTACTTGTCAACATCTTTGGCGCCCACAAGCGTATGGCCCTCGCCCTGGGCGTGGAAGACATCGAGGAACTTGCGGACAGAGTTCGAAGACTATTGAGCATGGCCCAAGGTCCGCCGTCGGGTCTAGGCGGCAAGATGCGCGCTTTGGGCGACCTCATAGGACTCGCGCGTTCGCAGCCCAACTTGGTCAGGCGCGCGCCCTGCCAGGAAGTCGTTCTGACGGGCGATGAAGTGGACTTATTCACCATGCCGGTCATTACCTGCTGGCCATCGGACGCGGCTCCCTTCATCACACTCCCTCTCGTCATCACACGCGATCCGGAAACCGGCAGGCGCAACGTCGGAACATATCGGATGCAAGTATATGACAGGCGAACCACCGGGATGCACTGGCAGACTCACAAAGTGGGCGCTCGTCACGACCGCCGCGCCCAGGATCGAGGCATCGAGAAGCTGGAAGTCGCGGTCGCAATAGGCGCGGACCCGACCACGATGTGGACAGGTTCTATGCCACTGCCGCCGGACATGGACGAATTCGCGGTCGCCGGCGTAATACGCGGTGAGCCGGTTGACCTGGTCAAGTGCAAGACGGTTGATCTGGAAGCGCCGGCCCAGTCGGAGTATGTCCTGGAGGGATACGTAATACCGGGCGAAATGAGAGACGAGGGTCCTTTCGGCGATCACACCGGCTACTACTCCCCTGCCGAGCCGTACCCTGTCTTCCACGTTACGGCGATGACGAGTCGTCGAGACCCCATTTACGCTACCACGATGGTCGGGCGTCCTCCCTCGGAAGACTTCTTCATGGGCAAAGCGACCGAGCGGATCATGCTTCCCGCGCTCCA
>JAAXHY010000468.1 GCA_012270665.1 Dehalococcoidia bacterium | reverse complement strand
GAGCAAGTGTGGCCAGACAGGTTCGATGTTGATATAAAGACGACCGATTTCATGACGAACATATTCCGCCGGCTGGTTGCGGTGTGCCTTAGAAGGGGAGCCGCCCCGATTGGAGGTATGGCGACCGCGCTGCCTTCCAGGGACGAAGAGGTCAACAAAGTCGCGGGGGAATCTATCCGCGCCGACAAGGAATGGGAGGCGCAGCAGGGATTCCTCAGAGGATGGGTAGCGCACATATTCCATATGAAGACGGCGGCGGACCCGTTCAAGGAACTCCGTAATTCCGGATGGGAACCCTCTCCCGATATGTACGAACCGGACAATTTTCCTGTGGACATCACCGTGCCGGACGGCAAGGTAACCACCGCGGGCTCTCGTCGCAATGCGCGTATGCTAATCGAGTACGCGGAGGGCTGGCTGAACGGAAGAGGAGCAAAGGGCATAGACAGTCTCGAGGGGCAACCCGGCATACATCCCGCGCTCATGGAGGATCTGGCGACAGGGCGTATCTCAGTAGCCCAAACTGCCCAGCGCATCATTCATGGCGCCAAGGATGCCGATACCGGCGAGGTACAGAACTTTGCTCTGATAAAGAGACTGCTGGCTGAAGAACTTGCGGACATCGAGGAGCGGCGCAGGGCAGAGGCCCCAGCAGGCGAGGACTCACAGAAAGCGGTGGACGAAATGGTGGAACGCTACCGCAAGGCGTACAAGGTAGCGATGCGGTGGGTCAAGAATTATACCGAGTACGACTTCCGCTCCCTAGGCTCGTACACTTATGCGGATCTGGAGGCCATCGCAGAGGCACCGGACGCATTCTGAGGGAAACAGTCGGGGTGGGTCTGGTAGCTTCCCAGAACTGAAAGTTCTTTTCGAGGTGCTTCGGACGAAGCCGCGTGCGACTATTGAGTGTGGGCTAGTCTGCTATGACAAAGCATTCAGGCTTCGGTCTCACACTATCAATCCGCAAGGACCACGTTGGAAACAAGGAACATGAGTCTCCCGCGCAGTTCGTAGTTCGTTGCGCATGAGCCGTCAAACAGGTCCGCGCGGTTCCAACTCGTCCCGTTTCTCTTCCTGGATGTTGAGGCGTGTTTCGAGACGCTGCAAAGCCTCCTGTGTCAGGTGCAGTTCTCGCAGAATCTCTTCTTGGGAGGCTGGCTCCTGCAACTCTTGAAGTCGTTCGAGCTTGGCTTCGTCCAGGTTGTTGATGATGATGGCGATGAAGAGGTTTATCACCACGAACGTGGCTATGACCACGTAGGTCACGAAGTACACCCAGGCCCAATCATGCAACTCCATGGCAGTCGCCATTATTTCAGTCCAACCCTCCAGAGTTATTATGTTGAACAGAGTCAGAACGCAGATGCCCAAATTGCCCCAGTTGGTAGGGTCGTGCTGGTGGAAGAGCTGGTAGCCGATGATGGCGTATATGTAGATGATGATGCTCATCAGCATAATCACGTGGAAGACGCTTGGAATGGAGCGCACCAGCGCGGCCACTATCAGGCGGAGTTCTCTGATAGTGGAGATCAGACGCAGCGCGCGCAGAAGACGGGCCAGGCGCGCTATCATGGCGAATTCGCCGGTAGCGGGTATCAACGCGAACACTATCACCGAGAAGTCGAAGATGTTCCAGCCGTCCCTGAAGTACCTGTCCATGCGCGGCGCGAGCGCGATCATCTTCAGCAGCGCCTCCACGATGAATATGCCCAGCGCGATCCAGTTGCCGATGTGCATCCAGTTGCCATACCTGTCGTTGAGCGCGGGGGAGGTCTCCATGCCGAGAAGTATGGCGTTGATTATGATGACCGCGATGATGCCGATCTCGAAACCAGGCGTGTTTACCAGCCGATCCGAGAAGCGGATCAAGTTCTGCATCCAGCCTTGGGACACTAGACTGTTGGAATACTCTGTGAGTCGTTGTCGCATCGGGATAGTTTGGTTTTCCGGGCTATCTCATGCTGCCGATGAGGAGGACAGCAAAGGCGCGACCTCCGACGCAAGTCGTTCGAGATGCTCTTCATAGTCGAAGACGGGGTTTAGCATGAGCATTCCGGCTCCGGCCTCGACGACTTCAGACAGTCCTCGAGCGCAGTCCTCGACGCTGCCCCAGACCGATACCTCCGATCCCATTTCCGCCCTGCCGTACCATGCGCCGAACCAGTCTCTCAGCCGGCTCTCGGCGCGGTCGGAGTCGTCATCTATCGCTACATAAACTCGCTTGGCAATCGGGAATGTTCCTACGTCTCTTCCCCTGCGTTCCAACTCGGCGCGGATTATCTGGACGTGTTCCCTGAATTGGGCCGTGCTGGTCGAACCGGCGCCTATGAAGCCGTCAGCGAGCCTCGCTACCCTGCGCAGGCCGACAGGGTGCCGGCCGCCGAACCAGAGAGGAGGGTGGGGATTCTGCACAGGCTTCGGAGTCATCTGCACGCCCTCCATCTTCCACAACTCCCCGTCGAATACCGCGCGATCCTGTGTCCAGAGCGCCCTCATCACGCCGACACTCTCGATAAAATGCCTGATTCGACGCTCGGACGGCCCTCCGAAGAGCGGATACGTCCACGGTCTGCCGCCGAGCGCTGTACCTACTATCAGCCTGCCTTCGCTGAGAGCGTCCACCGTACTTAGCTGCTTGGCGAGCATTGCCGGGTTGCGAGTGGTGGCGATTATGACCGCGGCGCCAAGACGAATGCTCTTGGTGACGGCTGCAAGATAGCTCAGAAACGCTACCGGCTCCGGTGTTGGAGTCGATCCAACAAGCTGCTCCGCCACCCAGAGACTGTGGTATCCCAGTTCTTCGGCGCGGGAGGCGTATGAACGAATCATCCCCAGATCTATGCTCCCGTCCGGGAATGTCTGAGGGACCGCAATGGCCAGCGGCACAGGGAAGGGCGAATCTTGAGAGTTCATGCTGGAATGACCTGCCTAGTGGTGAGAGGGACTTTACGATCCCCGTATCCAAGCGCTAGTCGGACGGCCTCGATCGCGACGTCAAGTTTATCATTGCGGCGAGATAGCCCGCTCCAAAGCCATTGTCTATGTTCACCACGCCTACTCCTGGAGCGCAACTGTTCAGCATACCAAGCAGCGCCGCCAGGCCACCGAAACTTGCCCCGTACCCTATACTGGTTGGCACTGCGATAATCGGGATGTCCACCAGCCCACCGACAACCGACGGCAGCGCGCCTTCCATACCGGCCACTACCACCAGGGCGCGGCACTCCCTCAGCCTGGGCAGGTGATCCAGAAGCCGGTGAAGTCCGGCGACCCCGACATCGGATATTCTCTCGACCTGGCAGCCGATCAGTTCAGCGGTTATGGCTGCCTCGGTAGCTACCGGCAGGTCCGAGGTTCCCGCGCAGAGAACCGCGACTCCCGGCAGTCCGTCCACCTGCTGGCGACGGTCAACGACTATACATCTGGCTGTCTCATCATACGTCGCGTCGGCCACGCGCTCACGTGTGGCGTCGAATGCCGCCTCTGACGCGCGGGTTACGAGCAGCCTGTCGGATCGGGTGAGCACAGTTGCCGCAATTGACGCTATCTGTTCAGGTGTCTTGCCCTGCCCGAATACCACCTCCGGGAAGCCCTGCCTTATAGCGCGATGGTGGTCCACCTTGGCGAAATCCAAGTCCTCATACGGGAGGTTTCGTAAGCGCGATACAACGTCGTCGACGCTGAGTTCGCCTTCACTCAGTCGCTCTAGCACTGTGCGTAGTCGCGTCTCTTCGATTTCAAACTCTCCTTGCAGGTTGTGCTTGCGACAATCCCCGTGCAAGTATATAGCTGGGATTCATTTCAGGTAAAGCATCTAGGCAGCTTTGACCGCGACTGCGATGGTGTTATAATCCCTGCCGCAAATGTTAGGCAATCCTCCAATTCTTACGCATGGCGGCCCGACTTGTCCATAGAGAACACCGGCATCAGGCCGGAGCGCGACGGACAGCGGAATCCCAGACTATCCCCACGCCAACAGCCCCCGCTGCGGCCCTGGTCCGCGTTCGCCTTCAGGGATTACCGAGTGCTTTGGCTTTCGTCAGCGGCTGGTCTGGTCACGATGCAAATGCGGCTACTGGTAACAGGTGTGTGGCTCTACGACGTGACCGGATCTGGACTTCAACTCGGTCTTTTAGGCGCCGTGCAACTCGCCGTGCAACTTCCCGCAATTCTGTATGGCGGCGCGCTGGCCGATCAGATGGACCGCAAGAAGCTCATAGCCATAACGCAGTCATTCAGCTTCATATTCATCGGGCTGATGACCCTATTGGTAATGTTCGACCAACTCGTGCCGTGGCACGTGTACGCGGTAACTGCGATTCTGGGAGTCACCAGCATTTTGGGAGGGCCGGCGCGTTCAGCAATTACCGCGAATGTTGTTCCCAGGTCGCATCTGCTGCACGCGGTCACCTGTAACACCGCGACATTCCAGATAGGAGCGATAGCGGCCCCTCTGGCGTTTACCGCGATTATAGAAACGCTTGGAGTCACCGCCGCTTTCGCCGCTTCGGCCATCTTCGCTTTGCCTGCCTCCGCGCTCCCACTTCTCATCAGGGCCAGAATGGAGCGTTCGGAAGGCGACGGTTCGATGCTCCAGCGGATATGGGAAGGAGTCGTGTACGTAAAGTCGCATCCGATTCTCCCCGGTCTGTACATAATGGACATCGGCGTGACTATCGTGAGCTTCTATCGCCAGATATTCCCGTTGATCGCTGACAGGATGTTCAGTTCCGGAGCGGGGGCGGTTGGGATAATGTCGGCTGCGAACTCGGTTGGGGGTGTCCTCGGAACCTTCGCCGTACTCTATATGGGCAGGTTCAGGGCGAAGGGCATGATAGTCATCTACGCGACACTGGCTTACGCAATACTTCTCATAGCCTTCGGACTCAGCCCGTACCTTTGGATGGGCTCGATCCTTCTGGTCGGACTCGGCGCCACCGATGCGATTGGAATGACGACGCGCCAGACCACCGTTCAACTCACTACCGAAGACCATATGCGGGGACGTGCAGTCAGCGCGCACTCGGTTAGCGCGATGAGCGCCAACAACCTGGGGACCTTAGAGGTGGGTTATATGTCCGACCTGATAGGCGCGAACAGAACGATGATTCTCGGAGGCATAATCGGCATAATCGTCGTCGTCGCCGTGTGGCGACTGGTTAGGGGAGTGCGTGAATATCGCTACCCATGAACGGGACGAATCAAGAGTCGTACTCCACCAGGTGCGACTTCTCAGCATCCTCCAGCGCGGCCTCTATTGCCCGCACCAGTTCGCGCGCCGAAGCCGCCGAAAGCTCCACCGGAACACGCGCGTCCAGTCCCAAGTCTTGGTTGATGAAGTCTATGTTAAGCGTATGGTCGGCCTGCGAGTGGAAGGGATGGTCATAGTAGACCCGCGCGCCGGTCAGCTTGATCCAGCCCTTATGTCCCCGGCCGCTGCCCTTGATCTCCGCGTGTTCGGTAACGTATGTGCACATGACAGGTCTCTCCGCGCTTTCGGCCACAAGGCCGATGATCCGTTCAGTTATATGACACCCGAAGCGTACTATCCACTTTCAAGAGTGTCAACGAGCTAATCCGCTATATGAAGACCGAAGACCGTCCCGAATCGCTCCACCAATACTGGCGCCACCTCGCTAACTGCCACCTCGCGGCCAAGCTCCAGGCTGAGGGACGTGACACGGCTGTCAGGCATTCCGCACGGAACTATGTGATCGAAGTACGATAGGTCGGGACACACGTTCAGCGCGAACCCGTGTGTAGTAACGCGACGACTCACCTTCACCCCGATAGCCGCTATCTTGCGGTACTCGACCCATACGCCGGTCGGATGCCCATCGCTCTCGGCGATGACTCCGAATTCCGCCAGCGTTTCTATCAAGACGCGCTCCAGCGCGCGCACGTACTTCAGCGGCCCGCCGCCCCAGCGACGCAGGTTCAGGATAGGGTACCCTACCAACTGCCCCGGGCCGTGGTAGGTGACCTCGCCGCCCCTGTCGGTGTGGTGAACCTCGATTCCCAGACTTTCGAGGTCGTCCGTGTCAATCAGTATATCGTGTTCCTGGCCGCGCCGTCCGAGCGTGTAAACGTGTGGATGCTCCA
>JAAXHY010000434.1 GCA_012270665.1 Dehalococcoidia bacterium | reverse complement strand
TGGCGCGCCTTGATGACTTCGAGCCTTTCGAGCCAGTCTATCCCATGTTCTACGCGGTCAAAATCGTCGTCGCTGGCCTGGTGGGTTGTAATGGCAGGCATCTCTTATGATCCCTCCTGCGGAGCGTGGGCCTCTGAGCGTTATTGGGGAATTATATACTCTGTTTCTGCGGGATAGTAGCCATACCGTCTCAATCTCTCTTCGCTAATCCCATGGACCCGCGTCAGATAATCACTGCGCAGCGATAACATATCTCGCGCTCGCTCACGCGCTTCCACGCTCGGATAGCTGGACTCCGTCGAAGACAACGCTATGGACTTGGAAAACAACCAGTCATACGAAGCGTACAAACCCAGACGATTCAGAGACGGACGCACAAATCGTCGAAAGGGCGCAGTGAGCCAACCGGCGTGTTCGTACACTGCGAATCTCAGCGATTTTCGCAAGACCTTGCGCTTTCCCAGGCCGCCGTCGGTGATTTCGGTTCTGTTCTCATGCGTCACCATAAACATTCTTTCCAGTTCGACAGGATCGTCCATATCAATATACTCAGCCAACTGCCCGAAGTAATGGGCGGGATCATACACCAGATCCTCGAAGAGGAGGATGCGCGCGTCACCGAACACATTCGCTAATGTTCGGACCAACTCCTCATAGTGAAATTTCAGCCATATATCCCTATTGTCGCCGCCTGTCTCAAACAGGTCGTCGAGCAAACTATTGAAAGAGCTGAGCTCAGGCCGGATCTTGAAACGAGTCTTTGAGCGCCGCTCGACATGATCCGACAGTGGCCCCAGACTAACTCGGGAACCGGCGGTGGAGTCATATATCTTTGAACGCCTCTGGACATAATTCGACAGCGGCGCTGCCGTCGGCTCTCTCAGTGACACCAGCGCTGCGATGTCGCAGTTCTTGAACACTTCGCGCATGTTGGAGAGACAGCCATCAATCCCCAGCCATTCGTGATCTCTGCACATGCTGCCAAATCCGGTCAGACGCTCATCGCTGATGACATTCAAGCGGAATTCACTTAGAAGCGATTCGATCCTCCGACGCCCGGCCTCTCTGTCCGCCCCCGATAACGGCAACTCGACAAACGGATGAGACCCCGCGCGCACTTATGTTCTGGTATGTCCAGCAAGTTGATGCGTCCCTGTTCATGCAGTGGTCTCAGGACGTTCACCTGAAGAGACGTCGTGGCAGTCTTTGGCAGTCCGACGTGCAGCAGAAGTTTGAAACGTTTCATCCGCTATCCCCCACTTGCGGGGTCTGGGCACACGACACCCACCCCTCCTGATCATGTACTAGGTGCTGCACGCTTATGTGGGCCTCTCAGTATTACTGTCGGGGAACTGTGTCACAGTAACCCGACTACCCGGTCTTGCTTCATGGGGACCGCCAAGCCAATTCCCTCTCCGGCTGCTGCTCGCCTGTGATGGATTTGTCAGGAGATTGTATCACACGGGCTTGTCCGGTCTGGGCATATCGGGCAGTCTGACCAGGCCCTTTTCAAAATCATTCACAGTTTCGTCTGATACCTCATTCTATGCTACAATTATGGCATGGATTCAGAACATACGTATATATCATCGTTTATAGCGCAGGCCAAAAGACAGCGAAAGAACTCTTTCGTAGCTTCGACGCTGGGTAAACTCTGGGCGACTCTGGATGAAAACCGTCCCAGCCCGACCCTGTGACCCTCCCAGTTAGCGCCCAGTAC
>JAAXHY010000104.1 GCA_012270665.1 Dehalococcoidia bacterium | reverse complement strand
GTCTGCCCGTACAGGCGAGGGAACTGGTTCAGGTATGGCCTGCCCTCGCTCCACCTCTCATCCCGCGAGTACGCATCCATGAGCGTCAGTCTGCGGAAAGTAGCCAGCAGAAGCATCATCGTATGGTCAGCCACCTCTTCAATGAAGGTGTCCGGCACGTTGGTCACCGGGATGTTTCGCGCGGTAGCCGCGCCAACGTCCACCGTGTCCGCGCCGACGCTGCCCAGCGCGATAATCTTGCAGTTCTGCAGGTTCTCGATGATATTCGCAGTGACCCTGTCGCCTCTGGCTATCAGCGCGTCGCAGTCCTTCACCTGCTCTATGAACTCGCCCTCGCTGGAAGCCTCGAACTCTATGATCTCGGCGTCCACCGTGGACAGGTATTCCATTTCGTAATCGTATCCGCCGCCGCCCAATGCGTATGTGACGTTGGTCGGCCTCTGAACGGCCACCTTGAATCTAGCCAATCTCAGACTCCTTTCAGAACATATATCGAGGCTCGTATTTTCTGACTCTTAGGATAGGACAGGCATCGCCACTTGTCCAGATTCCCACCCTACACGCTATAATATATCCATACTAAGAAGCGAGCCGCATCTGGGAGGGCAGAAAATGGCAGACACGTCCATACTGACAGAGGCTATTGACGATGAACTGATTTCGCTTCTAGTTGATCTCCGGGAAGCAAGTGACGAAGCTCGTGAAGAAGGTTACCCCATACCATCAGAAATGGCGTTACACAATGCCGAACGTTTGTTAAAAGAGTTATACAATGCCTCGCCCAGACACTTCGAAGTGTATCCTACGCCCGATGGGGAAATCGCCATTGACGCGCCCGGCGGGTACAATCGCTCAGTCTTGTTACTGTGCGATTCGCAAGGCGGCGCGCTATGTCTGGTCAACATCAACGGCAATCATCGTCGCGCCCGGTACTCATCTAGTGAAAGGCTTCCCGACGGTTTTATCCACGAAGCTCTGACCGATTTGAAATCCGAGGCAGATTGAGCTAAGTGAGTGTCACAGAGAATATCGCGGCAAACGAGGAACTTGGGCGGGGTATATTTTCAAGCAGAATCGCCAGACGCGCGTCCCGAAGAGTTCCACATCACGTATTCTTGGAGAGACTAGGAGAAACCAACATTTCGGTTGATAGGCTCGATGTAGCGCCGCCGGATGAGGCCATCAAGATAGCCGATAGTGTAGGAAAGGCTCGAAATCGCGAGTTCTACGGATGGGCGATTGTCGTTGCAGAGGATGCCGTCAGAAATGGCAGAAGGATAGTCGCTTCCCCTATACTTGATCAAAACCCATATCATGCGGATATAGTTCTGCCAAGAATCGTATCTGAAGATCGGGAGGAACAGAAACGACACGCGCAAGAACTCGCTGATATATCACGCTGGCGCAGCCGGACCCGATCTCAAATTATCGAGGAGTAAACAA
>JAAXHY010000269.1 GCA_012270665.1 Dehalococcoidia bacterium | reverse complement strand
TTCCTGTTCGGACTCGGTTACTATGAACTCGAAGTCGGCGACCCTGCGCACCATCTGCCTGATCTTTGGCGGGAGATCATAAGGAGAGCCGAAGTAGGTCGAGACGCGCGAGCGGAGTCTCGACGCCTTCCCCACGTAGAGGATGACGCCGGAACTGTCGCGCATCAAATACACCCCCGGCCTCGCCGGCAGGGCGCGCAAACGCTCTATGAAAGTTGGAGTCTCCGCTACGACCACGCTGCCCCTCGCGGTCACATGGACCTCGTTCATACGGCATTCCCTCCGAGTAGGATAAGACGCCGCCGATGTCTCAGTTGACTGTGTTTGAACTTACGCCTTACCCCAGTACCACCGTTAGAGCCGCCAGCGCTATGGCCATGATCGCCGTAATTGCGCCGATTCTCTTCAGTTCGGAGCCCAGATAAGCGTACATCGGAAGTGGCTCGTAAGTCGCCGCGCGACTTTGAGATGCCCTGGTCCGCGCCCTCGGGGCTGTCGCCACACTGCGTGTACGCCGCTGTTGTGCCTGAGTTGGCTGCGCCGCGGCCGCTGGGCGCTGAGTCTGTGTCGCCACTGCTTCCGTAGCGGAGGTTGAGCTCCGATGACTGGCCACGGGGGATGCGACTAACGTGCCGTTCCCTTCCTGTCCCGCTTGTCTTTGTCTTCGTCCGGCGCCGCCTCTGCGCTTCCTGCGCTGGCTCAGCTTAGCTTGGCGAGACGCGGCCCGTTTTCTCTTGCTTGGCATTTCATTCTTCCTCCTGTGTAGGAGATATGAGACAACATAAGGATAAACCTGTCAGGGGAATGTTTCAAATCAAGCCCTGGGATGCGCGTGATCGTACTCGGAGTGAACGTGTTCACTCGTCAGATGTGTGTAAACCTGAGTCGTGTTTATGCTGGCGTGTCCGAGCAGTTCCTGGACATGTCTCAGGGGAGCGCCGCCATGAAGCAGGTGTGTCGCAAAACTGTGCCTCAGCGTATGGGGAGTGATCTTGCCGTCGAGTCCCGCCCTTTGGCAATACCCCTTCAGAATCAACCAGAACCCCTGCCGCGTTAGCCGGTTTCCCCTACGGTTGAGGAACAAGGCGGCGCTGGACTTTGAACCCAGCAGACCGGGGCGGACTTCCTCGATGTAGTATCTCACCGCCTCGGTCGCCTGGCTGTGAATGGGTACGATTCTTTCCTTGCCCCCCTTGCCAAAGCACCTGACCGCTCCGACCTCGAGCGATACGTCTTCCATCTCCAGGGAGAGTAGTTCGCTCACTCTCATGCCACTGGCGTAGAGAAGTTCAAGCATCGCCTGATCGCGTATGGCCTCGGGCGTATGAACTTCGCCCGGCGCGGCGAGGAGCCTGTCAACTTCCTCGATAGTCAGCGCCTCGGGAAGGGAGCGGCCGATTCTTGGCGCGCTCACATTTGTCGTGGGATTGGTCTCCATCACGCCCTCGTTCACGAGAAACCCGAACAGCGACTTCGTAGAGGCAATCTTGCGCGCTCTGGTCGTTTCCGAATATCCTAACTCGTGCAGATACAGGACGTAATCTGAGATTGTCCGCTCGACGACTTCCTCCCAGGCGATGCGCCTGCCTGAAGTCCCGTTGTCCGACATGAGAAATTCGGTGAGTTGAGTCAGATCGTTTCGATACGCCGCAAGAGTGTTGGGCGAAGCGCCGCGCTCTACGGTCATATAGTGAAGGAAGTTTTCCACGAGTTCATTCATCAATGCACGGCCTTGTATCATTAGGATAGTCTCCGATTCTAGCAGATGGNNTCACTTCGCTCGCTCTCAAAAATATGTGATTCAGGACATTAACAGATGATTGAAATTGACATAGGCCCGAATCTCGTCGCATTCGGCTCATTCGTGCTGAGTTGGCACGGCTTCTTTAGTTTCATTGCGGTCGCAACGGCTGTGTTTCTGGTCGGGAGATGGGCCCCTATGCGCGGCATCCATCCCGACGACATATACTCTATTGCCACCTGGGCGATAATCGGAGGAATCGTCGGCGCGCGTGTCGTTCATGTCATAGACCACTGGGACTTCTACCAGAGCAATCCCGGCCAGGTGATAGCCGTCTGGAACGGCGGCATTGGACTCTGGGGCGGCATTCTCGGCGGATTCCTGGGAGGAGTCGCTTACGCGCTGTGGAGGAAACATCCGGTCGGCGTCATCGCTGACTTGACCGCGCCGGCTATGCTGTTCGTTCAGACCATCGGTCGTCTGGGCGACATCGTGAACGGCGAACATTGCGCGAAAGCGTGGGATTTTGCGTTTGGGTTTATTTGGACTAACCCAGTCTCCGACGCTGGACGCTGTGTAAACGGCATTGGAGTGTCGGTACAGCCCGTGATTGCGTATGAGATGATCTGGAACATGGTCTCGCTCTTCGTGATATGGAAACTGCGAAACAGATTGCGCCCGGACGGTATGCTCTTCGCGCTCTATCTGGCCCTCTACTCGCTGGGCAGGTTCGGAATTACCTTCTTTCGAGAGGACCGGATATGGGCTTTCGGAATGCAGGAAGCTCACTACATCTCGCTCTTGGTACTTGCGATAACGGTACCGCTGCTACTCATCAAGGCGCGTCCGATACCGGCGGATGAAGTCCTCGACACACCCACGATGCCGGTGGAGCAGGGTACGCGGGCCGAGCGCAGAAGGCGACAACGCGGTTAAGTAACGAAATCTTGCGAAGCTAACCCCGCTGTACCCCACTGAAATCTTCGACCACGAGTTGAAGATTCTGGTTGCCGCGCCATCTGTTGATTTCCATTCTGTAGGCCACGTCCAGATAGGCGCCCGGCGCGGCTTGTCCAATTCGTTCTCCCTGCCTGAATGCAATTGCATCCCAGGCAGAGCCGCTGCGGTCCTGCAAGTTTAACTTGAGGTGCCTTCCGGAGCCGACACCAAATGAGTTGACCACGTACATAGGGCCCGAAACAAAAAGTGGCTCAGGATTGGACTGACCGAAAGGCGCGAGTTTGCGAGTGAAGTCGAACAGGTCTTTCGCAACGAGCGAAGGGGCTGCTTGCATATCAATGTTGAGCGGCGCATCCCTTACATCTTCGCCGAATTCGTCTGCGGAGAATGTCTCGAAGCGCTCTGCCAAAGTTCTCAGGTGTTCGTTCGGAATGGTGAAACCCGCTGCTTGCTGATGCCCGCCGAATTTGATGAACAGGTCTCTCTGCATCTCGATTGGCTCGAATATGTTGAAGCCCTGCACGGTTCTCGCGCTCGCCCTGCTCTCACTGTCGCCTACCGCAACGGCAATCGCCGGGCGGTTGTACGTATCCACCAGCTTGGACGCGATCAGGCCGACGATGCCGGGCTTCCAGTCCCGATGCCCGACCATGATGATCCCAGGCAGGGATGAGCGGCCCCATCTTTTCACCACCTGCGCTCTGGCCTGCGTCACCCCCTCCTCCGTTAATGCCTGCCTGCGTTTGTTGGAAACTTCCATGTCCGCGGCCATGTAGCGCGCGCTCCCGGCGTCTGAGGTCGTCATCAGGTTCAGGGCCATGTAACGGGCGTCCAGCTCGTCGTACAGCCTGCCCGGCGCGTTGAGCCGCGGGATGAGCCCAAATGAGAGTGCAGTGGTGTCTATCTCCTTGTCTCGGTAGCCCGAAGCGTCAATCAGCGCGTTGAGTCCGGGAACTCGTGTCCTGTTCAATCGACGCAGGCCTTCTCTGACAAAGTAGCGATTCTCTCCTTCCAGCGGAACGATGTCGCTCACCGTGCCGAGCGCGACGAACTCGAGCAGTTCCGTAGGCTCTTCAGCGTCGAAGTCTTGGTAGAGCGCCTGCATCAGCTTGTACGCCATACCGACGCCCGCCAGGAACCGGAATGGATACTGAGAGTCTGGCCTGTTCGTGCTGATGACCGCCAGAGCGGGCGGAAGTTCGAGTACCAGGTGGTGGTCGGTAATTATCGTGTCTATCCCAAGAGATGACGCCAGCTCAACCTCGTCAGTGTCGGAACTCCCGCAGTCCACGGTTATCAGGAGGGTTACACCGCTATTTGCTAGCGAATGTATGGCAGACTTGTTCAGGCCATGTCCTTCTTCAACGCTGTTCCTGTTGGGAATATAGGGCGTGACATCGGCGCCCAGGTTTCTCAGGCCGTTGACGACAACTGCGGCGCCGCTGACCCCGTCTATGTCGAAGTCTCCGAAAACCCCTATACGCTCTTGGCCATGGATTGCCCGCCTTATCCTGCGCGCGGCTTTGTCCATGTCCGTCAGGAGGAAAGGGTCGCACACCTGCGACTCGTCGGCATTCAGGAATGACTGCGCCTCTTCGCGCGAAGCCATGCCCCTGTTGAACAAAAGTTGCGACTGAGAGCGAGGATATCCCAGCGCGCCTACGACGTCATCCGGCACAGGCGGCATCAGTTTCCAGTTTGGTCTCAATAGATTCTGTCCTGACGTAGAGCTAGGGTAGGACAGCGAGGTCGTCCCCAATCCTTAGCTTTTCATCTTCAGTGGAATGACTTAAAGAAGGACTGGGTAACAGTTTTGCGCGGTCTCTTAAGAGATTGCCCGGTCAGTGGGGCGCAGCCGGATGTGGATCCGCTATTCCTCGAATTCCTGGAACACCAGTGAAGCGTTGTGTCCGCCGAAACCGAATGAATTACTCATAGCGGATCGAATTCGACCTCTCCTTGGCATATGCGGAGTGTAGTCAAGGTCGCATTCAGGGTCCGGTGTTTCGAGATTGATAGTAGGGGGTATCGCCCAGTTCGACAGAGCGAGCGCTGTGACCGCCGCCTCCAGAGCGCCGCTCGCGCCCAGCAGGTGCCCGGTCATTGACTTGGTCGAACTTATCGGCACCTTGTAGGCCTCCTCCCCGAAAACGGACTTGAGCGCCATAGTCTCGTACTTGTCGTTTAGCGGTGTTGAAGTGCCGTGCGCGTTGACATAGCCGATTTCCTCAGGTTGCGTCTGAGCCTGATCGAGGGCCATTTTCATGGCTCTGGCAGCGCCCTCTCCTTCGGGCGCGGGCTGGGTGATGTGATGCGCGTCTGCGCTGGAACCGTACCCGGTCATTTCAACTATGGGTGTCGCTCCCCTGGAAATCGCGTGTTCGAGACTTTCCAGTACCAACACGGCGCCTCCCTCGCCGAGCACGAATCCATCACGGTCGGCGTCGAACGGCCTGGATGCCCTTTCCGGCTCATCGTTTCTCTTGGAAAGCGCGTGGCAGGCGTTGAATCCGGCCACGCCGATCGGGCATATAGCTGCCTCGGAGCCGCCTGCGAACGCCGTGTCCACGTCGCCCCTGCGGATTGATTCGAATGCCTGTCCGATCGTGTCCGCGGCGCTGGAACACGCAGACACTGTGCTGTAATTCGGCCCTTTCGCTCCCATCATCATGGAAACCTGGCCCGAGGCCATGTCTGGGAGCATCATCGGAACGAGAAACGGCGATATCCGCTTCGGCCCACGATTTTCCAGCACCCCAACTTGATCCGACAGCGTGATTATGCCTCCGATTCCGCTTGCTATCATGACGGACACCCGCGCGCTGTTCTCGGACGTTATCTCTATGCCCGACGCCTCCGCTGACTCCAATGCGGCGACGGCGGCGAGTTGGACGAACCTGTCCATTCGCCTCGCTTCCTTCCGCCCAAGCAGGCCTTCGGGCTCGAAGTCCTTCACCTCCGCGGCGATTGTCGTGCCATATCCTTCCGGGTCGAATGCCGTTATCGGTCCGACGCCGGATTGACCGGAAAGTAAACCCTTCCATGTGGACTCGGTGTCCTGTCCAAGAGGGCTAACGATGCCCACGCCTGTTACCACAACTCGATTAGGGATCATTCGGAGAAACTCCCGGGGGAAGGGCGTCCGCTCAATTGGCGTCTTTCCAAGCCCAAACTTCGGTAGGGATTATAGCACAGATAAGCATCCTGCTCGTCTCCGTGGTAACCACGGCTCCCTTGGAGCCGTTCCAGGTTATCCCCGGTGAGGTGAGTTATAGCCTCGCGGCAAGTCCGAAGAAACTGTCGCTGAGGATCCTGTACAGGTCCGACGAGTCAGTAATCGGGAAGGGCAGAGGATAGCTGGAATCTCCGCTGTCGCGCACTTCCAGGCCGATGGAGCCTGTAAGTTGCTCGGCGTAGAGAACGCAGCTCACCCTGGCTTGTTCCGGGCGCGCGATGGACCATGTGCAAAGAAAAATTAAACGGGATTCTTGCTCAGGCGTGGGACGCGCTTCTACTCCCCTCGTTATGTCTAACTCACCTGCGGTTTCAAACAGGTCCGAGTCGAAACTCGTCAGGGCGCGGCATATTATCTCGTCATGCTCATCCGCGACTGACCACAGTCGGCATACAAGTCCAACGTCCGAATCTAAGACAGGGAACTGGTCGCCCGCTCGCCCTAGAAAATCCAACGCCTCGTCCAGATAACCAACCATCCTGCGAGTGCGATTGACCCACAATTCGAGTGCGGCTCTGTCTTGCGCGGTTGTCATATCGGCTCTGAGTACGTGAAGCAATATGCCCTAGTCTGGGGACTCGAGAAGCAGTCGGATTGTAGCATAGGCGGTGAACGGCTATATATAATTGTGCAAATCTACAATCAACTCGCTTACTTTGTACATCGTTGCAGAGGTCAGTGTAAGCGACATACGGCTATAGGAAGGGTCTGCGCGATTGACCACAGACTCAAAGG
>JAAXHY010000378.1 GCA_012270665.1 Dehalococcoidia bacterium | reverse complement strand
TCGAGAAGGAAGTCATCAAAGAGGTGGAAGTTGAAAAGGTAGTGGAGGTCGTCAAGGAAGTCGAGTCCAAGATGGAGACAGAGCCCAAGCGGTCTCCTCTCATCGGCGACATCGAGGGCATTACGGTGCTCAAGGACTCCGTGCCTTCGACATATAGCGAGGCGCCTGAGCTCGCCGCGATGGTCGCGGCCGGAGAGCTTCCTCCCGTCGAAGAGCGAGTTGGCCCAGAGCCGCTCGTGATACGGCCCATCCACGAGATTGGCAAGTACGGCGGAGTGTGGAGACGAGGCTTCATCGGGCCCAACGACACCGCCAACGCGATCCGCGCGGTCAACCACGACAGGCTCCTCTTCTGGAACCCCGAAGGCACGGAGATCGTGCCGCATATGGCCAAGTCGGTGGAAGTCAGCGATGACGGCAAGACCACGACCATTCACCTCCGAAAGGGACATAGGTGGTCGGACGGCGCGCCCTTCACCGCCGACGACTTCATGTTCTGGTACGAGGATATGTACCTCAACGACGACCTCAATCCCTTCAAGAGGGCCGAACTGACCGTCGGCGGCGAGCAGGCGGTCTTCAAGAAGGTGAACGAGACAACCGTCCAGATCATAACCAAAGAACCTTACTACGTGCTTCCCACCTACCTGTCCAGCACGTCCGCCCTCAGCGGCCACGCCAGGTGGGGCCGCTCAGCCCTCGGTGGATTCGCGCCGGCGCACTACCTGAAGCAATTCCATCCCGATTACGTACAGGGAGGACTCGACGCCGTCATGAAGATGGCGGAAGCCGAAGACTTCGATAACTGGGTGGACTTCTTCAAGCACAAGAACAGTGTGTTCCACAACACCGAACTTCCTGCGCTGACGGCGTGGATACTCGAGAAGCCCATTACTGAGCCGGTCTGGGTTATGAAGCGCAATCCGTACAGCATCTGGATGGATGAGGCTGGCAACCAGCTTCCGTACATGGACAAGGTGCAGATGACTCTCGGCGAGGACCTGGAAGTGCTGAACCTGCGCGCTATTTCCGGAGAGTTCGACCAGCAGGCCCGACACATGGACCTTCAGAAGCTGCCGGTTATGCTCGAAAATGCGGAGCAGGGCAACTACACGGTGCGCCTCGACCCGACACGGCACGGCGGCGACGCGATGCTCTGCCCGAACCTGAACTACGACGCCGACCCTGAGATTGCCAAGTGGCTGACCAACTCGGACTTCCGCAGGGCTCTGTCGTTAGGGATAGACCGCGACCAGATCAATGAGGGACTGTTCCTCGGGCTCGGAGTTCCCGGCTCTATCGCGCCGGGCGCGGACACCATCTACAGCCCTGGCCCGGAGTCTGAGTGGCGCACCCTTTGGTCAACACATGATCCCGAGCTCGCCAATCAGATGCTCGACGGACTGGGCCTGACCGAGAAGGACTCAGAGGGATTCCGGATGCGGAGTGACGGCAACGGTCGCCTGATACTCGAGATGCAGACGTACCTGTCGTTCATGAACTTCACCGAACTCGGCGAAATGGTCAAGGAACACTGGCGAGACATCGGCATAGATGTTGATGTCAGGGAGATGGAGCGCAGCTTGGCCGCCCAGCGCAGGCGTGGGAATGAGCACCAGTTCCACGTCGAGGTCACCTGGGGCGCCGAAGATATGTACGGCCACCCCATCGTATTCTTCCCGAGCGGCAGCAGTTCATGCTTCGGACCTCTGTACGGCGCGTGGTTCCAGAGCAATGGCGAAACAGGCGCGGAGCCGCCCCCCGAACTGGCGCGAGTCTTCGAACTGTACCGCAAGGGCATGACTCTACCTGATAAGGCCCGCGCCGAAGCCGGCAAGGAGCTGTGGAGGATCGTGCTCGACCAGGTGTACGGCATCGGCACTGTCGGCCAGACGCCCGCGATCCAGGGCGTGAGGGTCGTCAACAACAATCTCGGAAACACCGCGGCTCGCCACATCAACAGCGCAGCCAAGGACAACCCGGCTTCGTCGCATCCTGAGCAGTACTACTTCAAGTGCCTGCCCGAACGTGACGGCTCGTGTCCGTAAACGAAACTACAGTGAAGTAAAGTGAGTCAGAGCGGGCGCCCCAGCAGGTGCCCGCTCTGTTACGTCTATCCACCTTCATCCCCCGCCGTGATTATGGTCCTGGTCCCTGGGCGGGTTGGCGCGCGTTAGGTCAGCTTGCGGTACACCTCTGGCAGAGTCTCTTCCAGGCGTTCGAAACTCCGCCATCCCCCGTAGCGTGGTGTGAGAGCGGCGACTGTCGAGGAGGCCGCGTCCTGCGCGTCCCTGCCGTCTCTGGCCGCGGCCTTGAGACTGCCGAAGAGCTCGTGAATGAAGTCCCTCGCCTCCGCCAGCGCGGAATGTTCTCCGACCGGGCCGTGTCCGGAGACGAATCGCTCGACTGGCAGCCCGACCAGTCGGTCGTCGGTGTCGGGCCACTCATCCGGGTAGGAATCTCCCAGATAGGGGACTCCGCCGTCCTGCGCCACATCCCCGCAGAAGACGATCCCGTCGTCCGGCAGGTGTATGTGAGTGTCGCCGCCTGTGTGCGCCCTGCCCAGGTACCTGAGATGCAGTTCCCTCCCGCCGAAGTAGAGCCTCATGCTCGTCTCGAACGTGAGATTGGGGGGCGTGATGTTCACCAGTCCGGCTTCTTCAGACCACGGGTCGCCGGAATTCATTACGCTCTCGCGCCATCTCTCGTTCCACTCGACATCCACCATCTCGCCGTAGCAGTTTTCGTGTCCGATGATCGTGGCTTCGGGAAACTCCTCGTTGCCCCATGAGTGGTCCCAGTGCGAGTGAGTGTCCACCACGTACTGGATCGGCTTGTCGGTGATGTGCCTGACGTCCCGGATAAGGTCCCGGGCGAATGAAGGGACGCGCAGCGAGTCTATCACCAGCACACCTTCATCGCCGACGATGATGCCGGCGTTGGTGAGTCCTTCGTGCAGCCGGGCGAAGACGCCCGTTTCCAGTTCTATCAGCTCGGTTCCTGGTGTAGTCGTCATCAGATTGCTCCTCCATTCACAGCATTTTCAGATGTCGCTCACAGCCGCGCGGGATGTCGCCGACACAACAGGAGCGCCAATAGGTTGGATTTGAGCTAAGTGGCGACAATGTACATTCATACATTAGCCGTGAATCGGCGGCGTCCGTAGCCAGCTAATGGCTATGACTCGCCGACCAGCCCTCCGGGTGACTCCAGCCGCGACTTGAGCGTCCGCATGAACTCCGCGACCGGTACTCCGTCGAGCGCGCGGTGGTCGAAGGTCACGCTCAGGTGCATCATAGAACGCGCGACGATCTCCCCATCCACTACGACCGGCTTTTCGTTCGCTCGCCCCAAACCCAGAATTGCCACCTGTGGCGGATCTACTATGGGCGTGAACACGTCTATGTCGTAGTTCGACAGCGCCGTGACCGTGAATCCTGCGCCCGTCACGTCGTCTACGCCGAGCGCGCC